>JABIYQ010000338.1 GCA_018702715.1 Desulfobacula sp.
AAAATTGTAAATCTTGAAGAACTGACTCAAAAAGCATTTGACGAGAATATTCATTTTGCTGAAACAAGTCAGGGTGGCATCAACCCGACAGAGCTTGTATCTATTCTCATCAACCAGAAGGATTCTTTTGTAGAAGGAATTTTAAACGCCCAGACAAATATTAAGGGATCATGTTCAATGCTGGTTTTAACGGAATCCGGTATTTATGTAGCCAGAGACCGGCTGGGGAGAACTCCGATTATCATTGGCAAAAGAGATGATGCCTTTGCAGCAAGCTCTGAGTCAAGTGCATTTTCCAATCTTGGTTTTGAAACCCAATACTATGTCGGCCCCAATGAAATAGTTTTTATGACCCCAGAAGGTATCCAACAGGTTCAGCCTCCGGGAGACGAGATGCAGGTTTGCTCATTTTTGTGGGTTTACTATGGATATCCTGCATCATCCTATGAGGGTATTAACACTGAACAGGTTCGGTATAATTGTGGGGCGGCTTTGGCAAAAAGAGAAACTGAAAAGGCTGACCTTGTTGCAGGTATACCCGATTCCGGGATAGGCCATGCCATTGGATTTGCCAATTTTAGCAAAATCCCCTATATGAGACCCTATGTAAAATACACACCCACATGGCCCAGAAGCTTTATGCCCCAGAATCAGGAAATGAGAGACCTTGTGGCTCGAATGAAACTGATTCCTATCAAAGAAATCATAAAAGAAAAAAGTATCATATTCTGTGATGATTCTGTTGTAAGAGGGACCCAGCTAAAAGATAATACCCAGATTTTATATGAATACGGTGCAAAAGAAGTTCATATGAGAATTGCCTGCCCCTGCCTTATTCATCCATGTGAGTTTTTAAATTTTTCAACATCCCGATCAACCCTTGACCTTGCAGGCAGAAAAGCCATTTATGAACTTGAAGGAACCGACAATTCAGACCTTAAAGACTATGCGCAGGACGGCTCAAAAAAACACATGGCCATGATCAATAAAATCACAGAAAGGCTTAAGCTCACCAGCATAAGATATCAGAAACTGGAAGATCTGATTGAAGCCATCGGTCTTCCCAAAAAGAGACTGTGCACTCATTGCTGGGATGGATCAAGTCATTATTAAAGCGGGTCAAAAAATTAAAAGGAGTTACTCTTGACCGGGATAAGCGAAATTCTTATTTTAGTGCTGTTGATTGTCTGTATCTTAATTATACCAAGATTTTTTAAAGGTGAGCCAGACAAAAAAGTATCTTCTGCAAACAAACTTAAAAAACTTTCCCCAAAAATGCGATTAAGTATCGTAGTCACCCTAATTTATCCCATAGCCATGGCCCTTTACCTAAAACCCTGGAACCAAGGCCTGATATTATTTGTTTCCTTTGGGATTATGCCTGTCTTTCTTGCCTGGGCTATTTTCTGGATCACAGCTGGAAATAAAAAATAGCAATGGGGGCTGTTTTTTTGGCCCCCATTTTTTATATTCTGAGGTCTCATTAAAAAATTTATGATAAGTTGGCACTTATGACTGCTTTAAACGATGCCATAGCCGTGTATGCCTTTTAAAGGATTTAACAGTGTTGATGGCCATAGCAAGTGCTTTTTTTGTTCCCACAAGCACAACCAGTTTCTTGCCCCTTGTTACTGCCGTATAGATCAGATTTCTTTGTAAAAGGATATAATGCTGAGTCACAACCGGTATTATTACGATAGGATATTCTGAACCTTGAGATTTATGGATAGAGACAGCATAGGCATGAACAATTTCATCAAGGGAGGAAAAATCATATTCCACATCCCTTTCGTCAAAATTTATCTGCACTTTTTGATCAATAAAATTAATATCAACAATTCTGCCGATATCACCATTATAGATGTGTTTGTCATAATTATTGCGAATCTGCATCACCTTATCTGAAATTTTAAATTCTCTGTTTCCCCTTTGAATCTTTATTGTATTTGGATTCAAAATTTTCTGTAGTTCCTGATTCAGATTAAAAGCTCCCACAATGCCTTTGTGCATGGGTGTTAAAACCTGGATATCATCTATAGGATCAACATTAAATTTGCTTGGTATTCTGATTTTTACAAGATCCATGATGGTTTTTAAGACGGCTTCAGGTTCTTGTTTTTGAACAAAATAAAAATCACCTTTCCTATTATCATTTGCCACCACGGGGAACATCCCCTTATTGATCCTGTCCGCGTTGATAATAATCAAGCTTTTTCTTGCCTGCCTGAAAATAGTATCAAGCTCAACAACACTAAAGGTATTAGACTTGATCAAATCATTTAATACATTTCCAGGACCTACTGAAGGTAATTGATTTACATCTCCGACAAAAATAAGAGTTACTTCTTTGGGAACAGCCTTTAACAAATGATGCATAAGAATAGTGTCAATCATGGAAGCTTCATCAATTATCAACACATCACATTTTAACTGGTTTTTATCATTCTTTTTAAATCCGGCTTCCTTTATTGAATAATCAAGCATTCTGTGAATGGTCTGTGCCCTTGTCCAGGTGGCTTCGCTCATTCTTTTAGCTGCTCTTCCAGTGGGAGCGGCAAGTAAAATTTTTGCCTTTGCCTTTTTTAAAATTTTAATTATGGCATTGATAATAGTTGTTTTACCTGTACCAGGACCACCCGTAATAATTAAAACCTTTTCTTTTAAAGACTTTTTAACCGCCTCTTCCTGTTTTTTGGCAAGTGTAATCTTAATTTGGCTTTTAACCCATTTAATGGCTTTGTTTAAATCAATTTCCCTGACACTTTTACAAGAATTTTTAACTCGTTTAAAATTTTTTGCAATTCCTGTCTCACACACATAGTATTTATTTAAAAAAACAAGTTTATTGTTTTTTTGTCTTCCCCCAACATTTTCATTTGCATCTTCGCTATCATCTTCATCGGCATTCTCTGTGACATTTTCAATAACAATCCTGTTTGCCTGAAAAGAATTGGCAACAGCTTTTAAAACAATCGGTTTTTCTACCTCAAGCATTTGTTGAACTTTCTGACACAAATCATTATATGGACAGCAAACATGG
>JABIYQ010000163.1 GCA_018702715.1 Desulfobacula sp.
GCAAGCCTGACCCCACTCGAATTTGCCTGAAAGCGAGATAACAATGGAACTTGTAAGTCAGCATGTAAAGGGCATAATGGAAGAGTGCAAACTTCGGGCCCAGGATCAAGGTTTGAAGTTTGATGATGAAACCCTTGAATATATCGTGACCAACCGGGATATGATTGAACTGAGTCCTAAAGTCATGATACCCACTCTTTATGACTACTGGGTACATGATGTACGAGTCCTGTCAGGAAAGGGCATGTATGAAGCCTATCCTTCCAATCCATATGAAACTGTCATAAACACACGCCCGGCCATTTCTTTTTACAATGATAACAACCCTGACTGGCTCAATGTAATGATTTTTTACCATGTCCTTGGGCATATCGATTTTTTTCAGAATAATCTTTTCTATAAAAATACATGGGAAATTGATTTAACGGGTCAGGCATTGTCGGACAAAAGGCTGATCGCCCAGCTGCGATCTGAAAAGGGCAGATGGGTTGATTATGCCATTGAATTTTCCCGGAGTATAGACAACCTTGTTGGGTATCAAAAAGAACTTAGCCACACCATCATGAATGGTAGTCGCGTGTGCCCCTTAGGGTGTCGACAATTGAGTAAAATCGATTTTTATTTTGATATATTTTTACAGAAAATTAAAAATGTATCTCATAATAAATATTTAAAGGAGATTACAAGATTCAATTTTGTCCAAAAGGGAAATGAAGATTTTTTTTCTCGGGTTTTGAGCAAATACCCGGAATTTGAAGAATTATATAAAAAAGAAGCGTCCATAAAAAGAAAGCCTGAGTTAGATGTTGTGGGATATATCCTTGAAAACTCATCATTTTCAAAAGAAGATGAAAATAATTGGATCAAATCTGTGATTCAAATTGTTAAGAACACATCTTTATATTTTCAACCACAGATTAGAACAAAAATTATGAATGAGGGGTGGGCAAGTTATTGGCATGAATATCTTTTTATGCGAGATGACAGGATCTGCGGTCATGAATCAGATTTTGCCAAGGTCAATGCTAGTGTAACATCTATGCCAAAAGTCGGATTAAATCCCTATGCGCTTGGAATGAGAATATTTGAACATATTAAAGATATGGAAGATAAGGGGCGCTATTGTTTTGATTATATGTTTTTAAAAGATGAGATAGGGAAAAAAACCTATAATCAGAACAAAAATTCAGGTGATGAATTCATCTTAAAGGTTCGAGAAAATTTCAACGATTTTACCTTTATCAATACATTTATAGATCAGGAGTTTGTTTCCAGGTATAACCTTTTTGTTGCAGGCAAGACTTTTAATTCTTCCAGAATGTCATGGGAATACTATATCAAATCTAAAAATGCGCAAGATTACAAGGAAATGATTATTGATACCTTATATCACCCTCCTGAAATATTTGTAGATATAGCCGGTACAAAGGATGGAATTTTGTGTCTGAATCATAAATTTGAAAATAAACCCTTGAAGATGGACTATATTGAAAATACCATGATGGGTATAGAATATTTGTGGGGAGGACCTGTCCATCTGGAAACAAGTGAACCTGCGACATCCGGGCAAACCGCAACCAACTATGCAAATTTTTGGGATCCCGGCTCTCCTAAAACCAACAAAGATAAGCTTACACCTGTCAAATGGAAAAGAATTGTTTATATGATTGAAAACCGCAAACTTTCAAAAAAGGAGGTATGATTTTAAATGGAAACAATACCTTCAAAAAAAAACTCTATTGACCAAGCACTCGATTTATTGGATAAAAACATAATAGATCACCAAAGGCATGCTCCTGTTCCGTTTGAAGAATTCTTAAATATTTTAAATGCAAATCCTTCCCAGGTCCTACGAAATATCTTTCAGACCTTTCATGACATGATAAAATATTATGTTGATGAATCAGAGGACACAATAACAGGAAATATTGATAAGCTGACCTTTACAAATTATGATTGTTCAAGACTTTTTGTTGAAGATTCTGAAAATCCCTATTTTACAGACATGCTTTTTGCCAATCGATTCATGAAACAGATGGAGTATCTTCGACATGGGGCGCAGCAGAATCGAATTTATATTTTTGATGGCCCCCATGGCTGTGGGAAAAGCACATTTTTAAACAATTTGTTAAAGAAATTCGAAATTTATGCCAATTCTGAAAAAGGCTTCAGATATGAAATTGTTTGGCGGCTTAATATTAAGAAACTTCAGGACAAAGACACAACTTTATCAGCATCAGCCTTTGAGAAATTCATGCACTATGTTGAAAAAAAAGACGATGCCGATTATGAACAAGATGCTGATGACAGTTTATATGCCGGTACAAAAACCGACTATATTGAAGTGCCCTGTATTTCTCATGACAACCCTTTTCTGGCAATCCCTAAAGATCAACGAAGAATTGTCCTGGATGAATTGATTAAAAACGATGAATTCAAATGGCGTCTATTTACAGAAAAAGAATATGAATGGGTGTTTAAAGAAGAAGTTTGTACGATTTGTTCTTCAATCTATCATTCGTTACTGGAAAGATTGAGCAATCCGACCGAAGTATTTAAAATGTTATATGCCCGACCTTACTATTTTAACAGACGTCTTGGAAACGGTATCAGTGTCTTTAACCCGGGCGACAGGCCGTTAAAACAAAATATTATTTCAAATCAAATGCTTCAAAAAAGAATAAATGCTCTGTTCCGGGACAGTAATGTGATCCATTATCTGTATTCCGGTTTTGCAAAAATCAATAATGGGATTTATGCGCTCATGGATATAAAGACTCACAACATTGATCGCATGGTTGAACTTCATAACATCATCAGTGAAGGGCTTCACAAGGTAGAAGATATTGAAGAAAGGGTAAATTCATTGTTTTTTGCCTTGATGAATCCAGAAGATAAACGAAGTATTCGGGATTTACCTTCTTTTGAAGACAGAATCCAGTATATTGATATCCCTTACGTCCTGGACATTAAAACCGAAGTTAAGATTTATAATAATATTTTTGGTAGACATATTGAAGGCAGCTTTCTTCCTATGGTCCTTGAAAATTTTGCCCGGATCATAATCTGTACGAGAATAGGAAAAAAATCACCGGCATTGACCCTTTGGATAAAAGATCCATTAAAATATAAGAATTATTGTGATGATCAGCTTTTGCTATTAAAAATGGAATTATTTTCAGGGAATATTCCTAAATGGTTGGGAGAAGAAGATGTTAAATCTCTTGACAATAAGATGCTCAAAAAAATTATTGCTGAATCTGAAATTTATGGAAAAGAAGGACTATCCGGAAGGGATGCCATTAAAATATTTGATCAATTCTATTCAAAATATGCAAAAGAAGACCGGCTGATTAATATGCCGGATTTATGCACTTTTTTCAGCAAACTTGATGATCAGACAAAAAGATTGATCCCTGTAGGATTTCTTGAATCTTTATTGCGAATGTATGATTACAGCATTCTTCAACAGGTGAAAGAGTCGCTATACTATTACAATGAGGACCAGATTGCCAAAGATATTAAAAATTATATTTCTGCTGTGACCAGCGATATAGATTCAATTGTAAAGTGTATTTTTACAAAAGAAGAGATTTTTGTGACCGAAGCCTTTCTTGAAAGCATTGAAAACCGGCTTCTTTCTGAGAATATGGACAAGAAAAAAAGAGATGAGATCCGGAATGATGTATTAAAAGAGTATACCACCCTAACCCTTTCCCATGAGATCATGATTGAAGGGAAAAATATTATAGAAACCCGGCTGTTTGAATCCCTATATGAGCGATATGTTCACAACCTGAAAAAAAGGGTGCTGGAACCTTTTATTGAAAATGAAAATTTCAGGAATGCCATCAAGGATTTTGACACAGATAAATTTAAAGCCCATGACAAACGGATTAAAAAAGATGTAAAATTTTTGTTAGATAACCTTTCCGCAAAATTCGGGTATACGACCCAGGGGGCTAATGAGGCGTGTATCTATGTGATTGACAATGGTCTTGCAAACAAATTCAAATAATTTTGTTTTAATTTTGCTTGATTCTTTTTAAAACTTACTTTAAATCAGGACAATGATTTTTAATAGTGACCTTCAGGTTAAAGGAAATTTTCTACCCATCCAATCAAGTATGTTCAGGTAAATATGCCCAACCATTTAATTAAAAATGTTCAACCCTCCGGTAATGCTGTAGTTATTACTCAAACAGACGGTTCTCATAAAGCCTATCTAACCTCAAAATGGTATGGCACTTTTGATGTATCAATTCTTGTTGTTTTAAAAGATACAAAAAAAGCTCTTCGTTTTTTAGATGAATTAAATTTTTTTTTACCGAACAAAAAAGACAAGATTGTTTTTTTCCCGGGTTATAATATTCTGCCGTTCAAATCCCTGGCCTATCATAAAGAAACTTCTACAAACAGACTTGCAGCCTTGTCAAAAATCATGAATTCAGATTCAGAACCTTTAATTGTTGTAACGGTTGTGGACACCATTTTACAAAAATTGATTCCAAAGAAAAATTTGATGGATTTTGCAGAGCTGGTCATTGCCAATGAGGAAATTGACAGGGATGATCTTGTCTTGAAACTTGAATCCGGAGGATATAGCAAGACGTCTCTTGTGGAAGATCCAGGTGAGTATTCTGTACGGGGAGGTATTCTGGATGTTTTTTCTCCAGGAGAAAAATATCCGGTCCGCATGGAGTTTTTTGGTGACCTGGTGGAATCCATCCGGTATTTTTCCGTCTATACTCAGCGGGGGATAAAAGAAATTTTTGAAACCATAATTATCCCGGCAACTGAAGCCATATTGATAAAAGAAAATTTACCCCATATTCTGGCCCGTCTCAGACAGGCTGGAACCCTTGCCGGACTCGAGGCATCAAAAATCAGATCATATGTTAATGAAACACGTGAGTTTGGAAGATTCCCGGGTGTTGAAAGCATGCTGTCAATAGTTTATGAAAAATTAGATAATTTTTTTGACTATATTCCTGAGAATACGCTTTTAGTGATGGATTCTCCCGGCGATCTTGAATCCGGGGCAATAGATTTTGAAAACAAAACTCTTATTAATTACAAAGCAACAGCTGCAGAAAGCAGGCTTTGCGTCGAGCCCGATTCCATTTATTTAAAATGGGATAAGATAAGCTCATTGATTAAATCAAGAAAGCAGGTTTCTTTTAAACCATTTGATATGGCCAATGCCCCTTCTAAAGAGGAACAGGAGCCGAACCTTTCATTTGAGTTTTTAGATAACACTGATTTGTCTTCTTTATTAAAAAGAGAAGGAACAAAAGAGAATCCTTTAATCCCGCTGGTTGACTGGTTTAATGATCATTTAGACTATAAAAGGATAGTTCTTATTGTCTTAA
>JABIYQ010000409.1 GCA_018702715.1 Desulfobacula sp.
CGGGTGCAAACAGTGATGGAGCTGACGGAATCTGCGCCATCAAGCGCAATGGCGGTCTTACCATTGCCCAGGACCCTTCAGGTTCCGCTTATCCCGTCATGCCACAGGCCGCCATTGATACGGAAAAAATTGATACCATTCTTTGTGTTGACGAACTTGCCATTGTTTTGCAACAGATTGATTTAGACATAAAAACAAAAGGGAGTCACAATGCTGACAGACAGACAAAAAATCCTCATAGTTGATGATAAAGAAGCCAATCTTTTCAGCCTTGAACAGATCCTGAAAGAGACAGACGCCCAGATTATACGGGCACAAAACGGCAATCAGGCACTTGCCGCATCACTGAACCATGATTTTGCCCTGGCCCTTGTTGATGTACAGATGCCGGGGATGGACGGATATGAACTGGCGGAGTGGCTGCGCAGTGAAGAAAAGACAAAAGAACTGCCCATTATCTTCATGTCTGCAGTCTATTCAAGTGATTACCATGTGTTCAAAGGATATGATGCCGGTGCCGTGGATTTCATGGTCAAACCCTATAACCCCAAAATTCTATTGAGCAAGATCAGTGTGTTCCTGTCCCTGGATCGGCAGAAAATGCTGCTCAAACAATCCAAGGACAGCCTTGCCCTGGCCAATGAGACCCTGGAGCGCAAGGTAGGGGAAAGAACACAAAAACTTGAAACCGCAATAGCAGATCTGAAAATCGAAATTAAAAAAAGAGTCCAGGCTGAAAAGCAGAGCCTGAACGCCAAAAAAGAGTGGCAAGAAATTTTTGAAGCAGTGGGCCAGATGACCATGATTCTGGATAAGGACCATACCATTATTTCTGCCAACAGGGCTGTGCTGGAATATACGGGTCTGCCCTTAACCGACATAACCGGTCAAAAATGCCACTCGATTTTTCATCATACGGACCATGCAGTTAACGATTGCCCTGTGTCAAACATGATGAATTCCGGCCAGTTTAACATAACGGAAGCAGAAATCGAAACCATGGGAAAAACTTTTATCATCTCCTGCACTCCCGTATTTGACGACCGTGGAAACCTGGAAAAAATTATTCATATTGCAACGGATATTACCCGACAGAGACAATTGAAAAAAGAGTTGATCCAGGCCCATAAAATGGAGGCCATCGGCTCTCTTGCCGGTGGGATTGCCCATGATTTCAACAACATCCTTTCTGCCGTGCTGGGATATGCCGAGTTAGCCCTTAAAGATGTTGAAAAAGGGTCACAGATACAAAAGGATCTTCAGCAGATCTATTCTGCCGGAACCCGGGCAAGGGACCTGGTCAAGCAGATTCTCAACTTTGCCCGGCAGACAGATGAAGAACTAAAACCGGTCCGAATCGATATTATTGCCAAGGAAGTGGCAAAGTTCCTTGGCTCCACCATTCCATCCACCATCGAAATTATCCAGAATCTAAACAGCCGCTCTCTTGTTCTGTCAAACCCCGTCAAGATCCATCAGCTTATCATGAATTTATGCACCAATGCTGCCCATGCCATGAATGAAGGCGGGGAACTCACAATATCCCTGCATGAGGTGACCCTTGAATGGGATGACATAAAAGCCTATGGAAAAATAAAACCCGGCCATTATCAGAAGATGGAAATTTCAGATACAGGGGCCGGCATCCCTGAGGAGATCGTTGACTCTATTTTCCTGCCGTTCTTTACCACCAAGGGAATCCACGAAGGAACGGGAATGGGGCTGGCAATGGTTCACAGCATCGTGAAAGAGTGTAGTGGCCACGTGTCTGTTAACAGCCAGAAGGGAAAAGGGAGTGTTTTTACCATCCTTTTGCCGATCACGGACGCCCAGGAAAAAACGAAGCAGATTATTGATGCCCGGCCCGTTCAGTCGGGTTCTGCAAAAATCCTGATCATAGACGATGAGCTGTCTATCTGTAAACTGTCTTCAAGACTGCTGCAGGGTTATGGGTACAAAGCAGTATTTGAGACAGACAGCGAAAAGGCTTTGGCCCTTTTTTCAGAGCGACCGAATGAATTTGATCTTGTTATTACGGATATGACCATGCCCAAAATAGCAGGTGATGTATTAACCCGAAAAATTCTGGCCATCAGACCGGACATGCCTGTTATCATAGCAACTGGCTACAGCAAAATACTGTCCGAAAAAAAAGCGGTCAAACTGGGGGTCAGGGCTGTTCTTTCAAAGCCTTTTGAGAAAAATAATCTGATCAAAATCGTACAGGACGTATTGGGTAAAGAATAAGACTACCATACCACGATTATAATTCTACCGGTCCATGCGATTTTCCTGGCTGAGTTTTGCCTGGCTGGGTTTTGCATCTGCTTTTTTTGCCTTGTGTTTATTTTCCAGCATGTGGCGTGTGCGTAAAAAACGCAGAAAGCAAAGATAGACAATAAAGTTGTCCCTTGAATCTCACATCAATATTCACTATATAACATAATCCGCATAGAACGGACTAAAATTGTTATGCAACTTTAAGGCAGCTATTGAGGATTTCCTATGGCAAAAAATAAATGGAATTTAAAAGGTAAAAGAGCGCTTGTAACGGGTGGAACAAAAGGTATTGGTTTTGCTATTGCTCAAGAGATATTGGAGAGAGGCGGAGAAGTATTTATAGTCGCGCGCAATGAGCAATTAATTGAGGATAGGCTTGTTTCCTGGCAGAAACAGGGATTTGGGGTTTTTGGGGCTTGTGCTGATATTTCAGTAGAAACCGAACGTACACGCATTTTGGATGAAATCCTTGTTAAATGGAACAGACTGGATATTTTAATTAATAACGTGGGTACAAATATAAGAAAAAAAGCAATTGAATACTCATACAGCGAATATGATAATGTGATCCGTACAAATATGCATTCTACTTTTGCCATGTGCCAACTATTTTTTCAAATGTTAAAAAAATCAAAGGCCGGAGCAGTTGTTAATATTACATCCGTTGCCGGGTTGACGCATTTGAAAACCGGAGCACCATATGGAATGACTAAAGCTGCGATCCATCAACTCACAAAAAATCTTTCTGTTGAATGGGCACATGATGGAATTCGTGTAAATGCTGTAGCACCCTGGTATACAAAAACACCCTTAGTGGAAAATCTATTAAAAGATAAAAAATATCTGGAATCTATTCTTGATAGAACACCTTTGGGTAGAATTGCAGACCCGGAAGAAGTTGCCTGTGTGGTTGCATTTCTGTGCATGCCGGCAGCATCTTATGTTACGGGCCAATGCCTGGCCGTGGATGGCGGGTTCCTGGCAAATGGATTCTGATTGATTTAGCCATAATAAATGATCAACAATATAAAAATGATTAACAATAGGATGAACCCTAACATTGCATAAAAATTTTTTAAAACAAAACTTCTGGAGGGAAAAATGAAAAGAATGGGATCTTGTCTAATCGTGGCTATTATTTTCTTGCTACTAGTTGTGGCACCCTTTATTCAAATATCAGATGCAACTCCGGGAGAGGCTACCTACAAAAGGCTCACAAACGCTGCAAATGGCAAAACAGATCCTTCTTTGTTGAAAAAACTTAATTTTGAATCCAAAAAACTTCAATGGAAAGATGCTTCTAAAGATGAATTTATCGGTAATTTGAGAATTGTTAAAAAAAAGGGAGAGGATTCCTCGAAAACAGGATCATGGGTTTACCTTGTAAGAAAACTCTCTGGAGATTTGCTGATCCTTTCCGTCCCGGAAAATATTGATCAATTGGATTCAAGCTCTCCCTACTTTAATCTGGATAGCGCTTTTGAAAGCAAGACATTATTTAAACTAAAAACTATGGAAAAAACGATAGCAGGTGAGACATACACCTTTGCACAATTAGTAGAAATGCCGGAGCAATTGCTCATGGACCGGTTGTTCAAAATCTGCATCATTCTTATGTTATTCTTTGTGATGGTGGGAATGGGCATGACGCTGACGTATGCCGATTTTGCCCTTGTTTTTTCAAAACCACGGGGAATCATTATTGGTCAGATTTTAGTTTTTGGACTCATGCCTTTATTAGCAATGATATTTGGACGTATTATGGGGTTTTATGAGAATTACCCCTTTATTTTTGTTGGGTTAATCCTGATTACGGCAACTCCGGGGGGGGTTACCTCGAATCTCATGACCTATTATGGTAAAGGGGATTTGGCGCTCTCTATTTCAATGACATCATTTTCCACGGTATTTTCCCTTATTTTTACACCCTTATTACTATCATTTTATTGTGCAAACATGCCTGAAATCATTATCCCTGTAAAAGTGGTTATTCAGACAATCATGATCCTGGTTATTATTCCTTTGATTGTGGGTATGCTATTTCGATGGAAGTTTTCATCAGCAGCTAAAAAGGCGACACCATTCTTTTCCGCCCTGGGTATCATTGCCCTGCTTGTATTAATCATTGCAGGCATTTTAAGTAATCTAAACATTTTTGTGGATACAGCCCGCTATGGATTTGCTTTCTACTCTGTTATTTTCGCCCTCACCCTTGTGGGGATGATGCTTGGAATTGTTTTTTCAAAAATATTTGGAATTGATAACTTTCAGGCCCGTGCTATTTCAATTGAAACAGGATTGCGTAACAGTGCTCTTGCCATGACCCTGGCTCTATTACTTCAGGATTCCATGGGTGATTTTTTCAGCTCCATGTTTGTTACTGCCGGTATATTTGGATTAGTGATGTATGTGTCTGGAATAATTTCAATCTATCTCTATCAATATATTTTACCGGTGGAGACAAAATCTTTGGAATAGGAACAAATTATGGCCGGGGGTTGGTCCCGTGACGGGGCTGTACAAGATCAAATAGAAGCCAGTGTTGAAGATGCTGTAAAATTGGCCAGGAGCCGTCTGCCAAAGGGATTAAGCTCTAAATATTGTCAGGTGTGCGACGTCATAATCCCGGATGCCAGACAAAAAGCCATCCCGGGCGTTCGTTTGTGTATCAGCTGTCAGTCAAAGATAGAAAAACAGCAGACGATTTGTTCAGGCTTCAATCGACGCGGAAGTAAAGATAGCCAGTTGAAATAAGCTTTTGCTTTGCCGGGCAATGACCAATGTCAATTAATTTTCAAATCTGATTTAATCGTATCAAGCCCTATTTTTTCAACCATTCGGCCCATGCGTTGCCGTTTTGAATTTATTTTGTAGTAATCCATAACTCTGCTCACCATGGCTTGAGCATTTTCAAATGAAAGGTCTTCCACCAGAATCTCAGCCAGCCTGGGTCTTGCCGAACCATTCCCGCCAATCATAAGTGTCCAGCCATCCTGAGTTCCATAAAGGGAAATATCCTTGATACAATTTTCAGCACATTGAATTTTGCAACCACTGACTCCCATTTTCATTTTACTTGGTAGAACCATCCCATGGTAAACCTTATCCAATTGCATCCCCATTTTAAGACTGTCCTGTTTAGCAAGGCGGCAATAGCTTATCCCAGGGCAGACCTTAATACTTCTGACACAAAGCCCGGTTGCATGACCGGCATCCATGCCAAGATCTTCCCATATTGCATCCACTTGTTCTTCTTTGATTCCTATAATGGCAATTCTTGCTGCACTTGTAATCTTTAAATCAGACACTTTATATTTTTCCGCCACATGTGCAAGCTTTCTGAGTTGATCCGGGTTTACCATCCCGCAGGGGATATGCGGGGCAATGGCGTAAGTATTATTTTCCTTATCCCTTTGACGAATCACCCCTTTTTCACCATCTTTAAGCATACCTGGCTCCTGTGTTATTTTTTCCCTGATATATTCAAAATTTACCCTGGGTCATAATTTATGCAATGTCATCATACATAAAAAACCTGACCCATTTTTATTGGCCCCTCCCTTTATGTCAAAAAAATCAGAGAATGAAAATAGGGAGAGATGAATTTTCTTTATAAATCCATGTAAATATAGATTTTGTGTGTTAAACTACAAAACAATTCTGATAAAAAATCAATCTAGTGAATGGAAATGAATATGACATGTGAAAAAATTGCTGTTGCAGGAATTCAGTTATCGCAGGTGATGGGAAACCGGGACGCCAACATTTCTGAGGCCATAAAAGCAATCACTAAAAATCCGGGCCACGACATTTATGTTCTTCCGGAACTTTCCAGTTCAGGGTATGGCATTAAAGTGTTTCAAGCACTTGAAGATCTATCGGAAGATGTCATGGGACATAGTTTTAAAGCCTTTTCTGATCTTGCCAAAAGGCAAAAGTGCTTCATATGCTATAGCTTTCCAAAACGGGTGGGGAATCGTAAATTTACGATCTCCACCTCTGTAGTGGATAAAAATGGAAGCCTTGTGGCAAACTATGACAAATGGCATGTATGCAGCACGGGTGTATGCTGTGAGAAAGACTATTTTTCTGCCGGTAACAAACCTCTTGCGGCTTTTGATGTTAATGGTATAAAGGTAGGATTAGCTATCTGCTATGACATTCGATTCCCGGAACTGGCCCGCAAGCTTACCATGGAAAACCATATTTCCTTATTGCTGCATCCAGGTGGCTGGCCCAGGGATGAGGGCTTCCATACCTGGCATACATTTATTCAAGTTCGAGCGATAGAAAATTCCATCTATATTATGAGTACAAACTGGGCAGGCCCTGATAATGGCTGCACTGCATTTTGCCCTCCATTTATTGATGGAGACAAGCACAAATTGAAAAAACTCGGAAGCGCCCCCGGTCTGCTCAAAGGAATTGTTGACATAGACTTTCTCAAGAAAGTCAGACGCAAATGCCCCTATCTTGCGGATAGAAATGTTGATATGTACGGTAATTATGGATTTAAAAACCTTTGAAATAGTCTTTGATAATTATGTTCTCCAGGGAGATACATATGAACAAGGCTGTGGTACCTTAGTACTGCATGGTGCCGGCAAATCGTCGCGCACACGTTTTTCACGAATGCGGGAGAGTTTGAATGACCAGGGCATAACTTCTGCAAGTTTTGATTTCATCGGGCACGGCAAGACCGGAGGTGAAATTTTAGGCACAAGCCTGCATGGAAGAACGAAACAAGCTGCGGCTGTTATACGACATACCTGTATAGAACCACTGACACTCATTGCTGCAAGTATGAGTGCTTATACTGCCATAAAGCTTACTAAAATATTTTCAGTGAATAATTTGATTCTACTTGTACCTGCCGTCTATACACCTTCTGCATACAATATAGATTTTGGGCCCAAGTTCTCAGCAGCCATTCGCATACCCAACAACTGGCAGGATTCAGATGCTTTCAATATCCTGGAAAGCTTCAAAGGAAACCTTTTGGTCATAGCTGCACAACATGATAATGTCATCCCAATAAAAGTGATCGAAAAAATTTATGAATCTGCAAGGCATGCTAAAACAAACCTTCTCCATATTGTACCTGAATCAGCTCATTTATCACTTTTCCCTAAATTACAGGATTTCCATATGGCTTTAAATATGATAATTAAAATTTGTCGTGGTGGACGGGACAACAAGGGTTAATGCAACAAGGTTAAATAAAACAAGGTTTGTTAAAAAATCAAATCTGATAATGGAGTTTTTTATGAATTCATTTGAACCTTTAGATAAAAATTATGAAAAAAAAATAAAAGAGAGTTTTTCCCGTCAACCATTTATGGATTTTATCAATGCCAAACTAGTTGAGGTTAAACCAGGCTATTGCGAAATACATCTTGCCTACAAAAAAGATCTTTGCCAGCAGCATGGTTATTTTCACGCTGGTATTATTGGTACTATTGCCGACAATTGCGGTGGTTATGCAGCTTTCAGTTTAATGCCCGCCAAAGCATCTGTATTAACCGTTGAATATAAAATAAATTTTGTTGCACCAGGAGATGGTGAACTATTGGTTGGCCGCGCAACAGTAATAAAACCCGGGCGTACACTAACTATTTGTGACACAAAAGTTATTGTCGTTAAAAATGGAATAGAAAAATTATGCGCCACATCTTTAATGACGATTATGACAATGCATGGCAAGGCAGATACACCTTTATTAATCCAGAAATAAGCGATAACTATTTAGAAATAAATGGATACAAAAACAACACTTGGAAAGGATTTATACGATGTCTTTCAATTTGATAATGCTCTTTGTACTTACTGTAATTATTGCCTCAATTATTCCAGGACCCAGCATGCTTCTGGCTTTAACACATGGCATGCGGTATGGAGCTAAAAAAACCATTGCTTCAGCCATGGGAAATGTAAGCGTTACATTAGTTCAAGCATCTATTTCTC
>JABIYQ010000411.1 GCA_018702715.1 Desulfobacula sp.
GATAAAATGGCGCTTCAACGGCTTAAGGAAGCGGCTGAAAAAGCAAAGATGGAGCTTTCAACATCCACTGAGACCAGTATTAACCTGCCTTTCATCACAGCAGATGCATCGGGTCCAAAACACCTTGACGTAAAACTGACCCGGGCGAAACTTGAATCTCTGGTGGCAGATCTTCTGGATAAACTTGAGAAACCATGTCTAAAGGCCCTTAAAGAAGCCAAACTGGGGTCCGGTGGTGTTGATGAAGTGGTTCTTGTTGGGGGTATGACCCGTATGCCTGCAGTTCAAGAACGTGTTGAAAAAATATTTGGGAAAAAACCTCATAAAGGCGTGAATCCGGATGAAGTCGTTGCCATGGGTGCTGCTGTCCAGGCAGGTGTTCTCCAGGGGGATGTAAATGACGTGCTCCTTCTGGATGTTACCCCGCTTTCTCTGGGTATTGAGACGCTGGGCGGTGTTATGACCACATTGATTGAAAAAAACACAACCATTCCCACTAAAAAGAGTCAGGTATTTTCAACGGCCGCCGACAACCAGCCCGCTGTTTCCATCCATGTACTACAAGGTGAAAGACAAATGTCGGCAGACAATAAAACCCTTGGACAATTTGAATTGTCTGATATTCCTCCGGCACCAAGAGGGGTTCCCCAGATTGAGGTTTCCTTTGATATTGATGCCAATGGAATTGTTCATGTTGCAGCAAAAGACAAGGCAACCGCTAAAGAACAATCCATCCGAATCACCGCAGCCAGCGGTCTTTCAGAGGAAGATATCGATAAAATGATCAAAGATGCTGAATTGCATGCAGATGAGGACAAGAAAAAAAGAGAACTGGTTGATACAAAGAACAGTGCAGAAGCACTTGTTGACCAGACTGAAAAAACCTTGAAAGAGCATGGCGATAAGGTTGATGAAGCAACCAAAAAAGATATTGAATCCGCTGTTGAAGCATTGAAACAGGCCAAAGATTCAAACAATATTGATGAGCTTAAACAAAAAATGGAAGCCTTGTCTAAAGCATCCCACAAGCTTGCCGAAGTCATGTACCAGCAGGCAGCCCAGGATGGACAAGGTGGGCAAGGTGCTCCCGGTGCCGAGGCTTCAGATTCTGCCGGTGCTCCTCCCGAAGATGATGATGATGTTGTTGATGCTGATTTCGAAGAGGTTAAAAAAGATAAATAAAACCTGAATAAAATAGGATAAAACCTGTTGAATATAATCCTGCCGTGGTCTATAGTTGCCCGGCAGGATTTTTTTTATTTACCAAAGGGCACTTAATTATAAATGATTATTACCCAGATTTTAGCCAGAAATGCATCGTTGTATAGAGACAAGACCGCACTTGTTGAACGAACACCTTCTCAAAATTCCAGGAAATCCATTACCTGGGAAGACTTTTACACAACTTCCAGCAGGTTTGCCAATGCACTTACCAACCAGGGCATTCAAAAAGGGGAGAAAGTTGTACAATTGATGACCAATTGCCTTGAATGGCTCCCCATCTATTTTGGCATTCTCTATACAGGTGCCTGGGTTGTTCCTCTAAACTTCAGGTTTGAAGCTGATAAAATACTTTTATGTACGAGCACGGCTGAAGCCAAAATTTTTATTTTTGGTGAGGAATTTATTGAAAGGATTGAGGCCATCAAAAATGAGCTTGAAAAATCTGTTCAACTATGGATTTATACCGGCTCAAAAACCTCCTGTCCGGTCTGGGCAATTCCATATGACACATTTATCGAATCTGCATCAGGTAATGAACCTCCCAATGTTGACCTTGATGTAGAAGATGATGCAGCTCTATATTTTACCAGTGGCACAACAGGCAACCCCAAGGCTGTTCTTTTAACCCATAAAAATCTTGAACATGCCTGCAATGTTGAACTGGCCCATCATGGCCAGACCCATGAAGACATCTTCCTTTGTATTCCCCCTTTGTATCACACCGGTGCGAAGATGCACTGGATGGGCAGTTTTCTTGTGGGTGGGAAATGTATCCTGCTCAAAGGTGTAACACCCAAATGGATTATTGAAGCTGTCTCTGAAGAGCTGTGTACCATTGCCTGGCTTCTAGTTCCCTGGGCTCATGATATCCTTATTGCAATTGAAAACAACGAACTTGATCTTTCAAAATTCTCGCTTTCCCAATGGAGGCTTATGCACGCAGGCGCCCAGCCCGTACCGCCAAGCCTGATTAAAAGCTGGAAAAAATATTTCCCGGGCCAGGATTATGACACCAACTATGGCCTGACCGAATCAACTGGCCCGGGATGCGTTCATTTAGGACTTGAAAATGCCAATCGGATAGGTCCTATTGGCTTACCGGGATTTGACTGGGAAGCAAAAATTATTGATAAACAGGGCAATCATCTTTTTGCCAATGAATCAGGGGAACTCATTGTCAAGGGTCCCGGGGTAATGAAAGAATACTATAAAAATCCTGTGGCAACGGCCAAGACACTCAAAGATGGGTGGCTCTACACAGGTGACATTGCCCGCTATGACAAAGATGGATTTATCTGGCTTGTGGACCGGAAAAAAGACATGATTATATATGGCGGAGAAAACATCTTCCCCGTTGAAATTGAAAATTTCTTTCAGAACAATGGGAAAATCAAAGATATTGCCGTCATTGGTATACCGGATGACAGGCTCGGGGAAATCCCTGCCGGAATCATCAGCGTTAAACCGGGTTGTATGCTTTGCGAGAGTGATATCATCGAATTTCAACAGGAGCTTCCCCGATACAAACAGCTTAAAAAGATCTTTTTTGGTGACGTCCCGAGGAATCCCACGGGAAAAATCGAAAAGCCAAAGCTGCGAAGAATATATGCTAAAGATAAACGAAAAGATGTTCAAAAACTTCTTAGATAATCTTAATGACCTGAAGGTCACACGTAACCTAAAGGTCATACGTAAAGGAAATCAATTGAAATCTTTATTCCATAAAATAAGACTGAACATATTTCCAGCCATTCTTGGCTGTTGTATCTTTTTTTCAACCGCCCTGGCCATGGACAATGAAATTACTAAAGAAGATATTTTAACTGCCATTGAAAAAAAATACTCCGGCAAAAGCTTTGAAGCTGATTTTATCCAAATTTCAAAACTTGCCGCCCTTGATATTACAGAGAAGGCAACGGGTAAAGCATCCTTTAGCCATCCCGGAAAAATGAGATGGGAATATATGGAACCTGCACACCATGAGATCATTACCAATGGTAAATCGCTATGGATTTTTCGGTCCGAAGAAAACCAGGTAATGATAGGTGATGCATCCCAGTTTTTTAAAACAGGTGCAGGAGGTGCTTTTTTATCGAACATTTCTCTTATAAGAAAAAATTATATCATCACCCTTAAAGAGGTTACTGCAGATTATGCAGAAATTGAACTGAATGCAAAGAAAAAAAATACGGATATTTCTTTGATTGTCATCCGGGTATCAAAAAAAAACAGTGAAATTGTAAAAGCTGTTACATATAACCCATATAATGATACCACCCAGTTTGAATTCTATAATATTCAATTTAAAAAAATTGACCCCGGCTTATTTGAGTTTAAACCTTTTAAAGGGTTAAATATTATAAACTTAGACTAAATAGTGCCTGACCGGAAACCCGTGTTTGGGCGAAAAATTGCCCATATACAAGGCGCAAGA
>JABIYQ010000046.1 GCA_018702715.1 Desulfobacula sp.
ATGGCAAGGGACAATACAATTATTCCCATGCCGCCAAGCCATTGAATAAGGCTTCTCCAGAAAAGGATGCTTTTTGTCGCCCCTTCAATATTTGTCATTACAGAGGACCCGGTTGTTGTAAAACCTGAGACGGATTCAAAAAATGCATCAGTGAAATTTGTAAACTCAGAGCCCAAATAAAAGGGCAGGGCACCAAAAAGGCCAATTGCTATCCAGGCCAATGCAACAGTTGCCATTCCTTCTTTCTGGCTGATATAATCATCATTGCCCCGTTTTTTTGACCCAATGATAAGGATAAGTCCGGCCACCATGGTAATGCCGATGGAGTTAAGAAAGCTGTTTTGAGCAAGGTCATGATAATAGAGACTTATAAGCAAAGGAGCAAACATGGAAAGCCCTAAAAAAATTAAAAGGATACCAATAATCCGTGCAATAAATTGCCAGCGCATTAAAAGAAATCCAGTTTAACAGTCAAAAGCTTTTCAAGTTTTTTGACGGCATTTTTAACAGCAAACATGATGATCCTATCATTTGGTCTTACCACGCTGTCTCCTGCAGGGATCATAATTTGACCATCCCTGATGATACAGACCAGAATCGCACCCTTGGGAAAGGAGATTTTTCTTAATGGTTGATCAGTAATCTCAGAGGTCTCAAGGGCAATGGCTTCAATAAATTCGCCTCGTTCCCCCAAAATGGAAATATCAGACAGGACTTTCCCTTTTCTTACATCTTTTAATATTGAGCTGACAGCCGACAACCTCGGAGATACAATTTTTTCTATACCAATGGTGGCAAGCAGGGGAAAATAATTTGATTTGCTGATTCTGGAAATCGTATTTTCAACGCCAAGGTTTTTTGCCAGAAGAGAAACAAGGATATTGGTTTCATCATCATTGGTAACAGAAACTACAACATCGCTTAGACACAAATTTTCTTCTTGAAAGAGTTTCTGGTCAGATCCGTCACCGTGGAGAACAACTGCATGTTCCATTTTTTTTGACAGGTAATGACACCGGTCAATGTCGGATTCAATGATTTTTGTTTTTATTGAGTCTGCTTCAAGCTGTTCGGCCAAGCGTTCACCGATTCGGCCGCCACCGATAATCAAGGCTCTTTGGATGGGTATGATTTTTTTCCCGAAAAGGGTGAGTATTTTTTCAAGTTTTTGTGCCTCACTGACAAAATATATTAAATCATTGGGTTCAATTTTGTTATTACCTGTTGGAACAATGACTTCATTCTTTCGGATGATGGCAGCTATTAAAGGCCGATCCTCACCGAATTTTGACGGGAAATCAACGAGTTTCATTCCTGCCATGGGAGAATGATCGTCAAGCCTTATACCGACATATTTTACCTGGCCATCGGCGAAATCACCAACATCAACGGCACCAGGCACTAGCATCAGCTTTCGGATGGTGTTCACCACCTCAATTTCAGGATTGATAATGGTATCAATATGGGGGTTTTCTTTTTTGAAACGCTCATAATATGAATCAAAATCCGAATGTCTGATTCGGGCAAGTTTTTTGGTTGTGGGTGATAAAAGATCTGCCATTAAACATGTCACAAGGTTTGTTTCATCGCTGTCTGTAACTGCCAGAAGGATATCGGCCTCGTTGATGCCCGCATCAATAAGAACCTTAGGACTGCTACCGGAAGCCGAAATAGCCTGTACGTCAAGGCCTTCGGAAAGACGTCTGATGGCATCCGGATCCTTGTCAATGACAATAACTTGTTTGTTTTCAGAAGCGAGCCTGCTGGCTATATTATATCCAACTTCTCCTGCACCAACAATAATGATTTTCAAATTTTATCTCCTGCAACATTGATAAAGACCTGGAAGATAACTTACTAAATCAGTAAAAGACTGTCAATAATACGAGAAAACCCAAATCCACCGCCTAATTTTTTTTTACACTGCTCCAAGCTAAAATCGGGGAATTTTTTTTAGGATTAGAAGCGGATTTCGATGAGATTTAGCTTTTCAGGCCATAAACACCCTGTAGTGCCATTTTTTGGACGTAACTATCCTGTGAGATGAGATATTCATATACAATGTTGGGAATACATCTTATCATAAGCTTATCCGGAAGGAGCCCCTTGCAGTATTGCAATCCGCTTGCGTGCTTTAATCAAAATCCCGTATGATGGATGTCCTTTGGATAAACGCAAAATCAAACTGCGGGAACGTTTGATTATCCTGCC
>JABIYQ010000542.1 GCA_018702715.1 Desulfobacula sp.
GAGTGGGTCTAACCAGCTAAATTTAAAGTGGATTTTTGTTGTCTGTCGTACAAATCAATATTGTTTTAAAATTCAATACGTTAAAGGCGATTTTAAAAATTTTCAAAACCACCGGCAACATAATTTTGGGTTTTACTACATACCCCTCCAAAGCTAGCAAAAGCTGCTTCAGTTGGTTACAAACTGTCAAGCCAGGCAAGGATTTCAGCATTATTTTTCCAGTCGATCAGCTCATCAATTTTCTTGTCATGGTTTATTTTCGATTGCATGTATTCAATGAGCTTATTCTGGATTTTCCGTTTTTTGGACAGGTCCAGTTGCAGATAAATCATGGTTGATTCAACACTTTGATGGCCAAGACGATTTTTGATATCCGATACCGGAGCCCCTGAGGTGACCATAGTCACCGCACATGAGTGTCTAAAGCAGTGCGCCGGGCTCAGGCCCTTCAGGCGCTTTTGCGGCAATGCTTTGGTCAGGTATTTCCGGCAAATTTTGTTGATGCCGTGCCGGGTCATCCCCTGCTTTCGCTGATTGATAAACAACCTATGGGCAAATAAGTGGATGGGATCTACTCGGTGATTAATAACGTAATCCGAGATCAAGGATGCGGTTCTGGGACATAGGTTAATCAACCGGTACCAGTTCCCCTTACCCAGGACCACAATGGTTTCATTCCCAGGATTAAAATAATCTAATTCCAATGTGGCAATCTCACTGGCCCGGGCACCGGAGTCATAAAGTAGATGGAGGATGGTAAAATCCCTCATGCCTTCCCTCTTTTTCAGATCGACGGCGCTAAAGACCTTCATGATTTCTTCAGGATATAAAAAACCCATCACCTTTTTTTGAGCCCTTTTCTGCGGGATGGCCAGGAGAGCTTCAGCGATTGGTTTTTTATCCGGATGCATAAACCGGATCATCTTGGCCAAAGATTTGATAACTGCCAGGCGGTGGTTTCGGGTCTGAACGCTGTTTTTCCGGTCTTTTTCCAGATAGTACAAAAATGCGAGTATTGCATCCACCGTTAAGTGTTCGATTCTCAAAGACTTGATTTTGATTGAGTGATAGTCGGCAAGAAAATGCATGAACAGAGAAAAGGTCTGCCGATATGCTTTGATGCTGTGCTCGCTGATCCCCTTTATTCTGGGCAGGTATTCATAAAAATACTGATGCAGGCAGGTGGATAATCTCATACATCCTCACTCCTTCGTATTGAAAAGTCAAGCATCTGGCGGCGATGTTCTGCATCCAGTACCTTTAAATAATAAATTGTATATTTGTATTTGCTGTGCCCCATGTAAGATGCCAGTACTGGCAGGGCGTTTTGACAGGATCTTCCTTGCTGTTTAATTCGTTTTAGCGTGTTCACTGCAAACGAATGACGTAGGGAATGATGTGAAGGCTTGCTGAAGTTTGTAGTCCCAATTATTTTTCGGGGCTGATCAAGATTAATATATGTGAGAGCCTTTATAAATCTCCGATTTATAAACATACGTACCAGTTTCTCACCTTTCACCTTTACCAGCAAAAAATGGCTGTCATCAGGGAATAACCGACGGACTTTTAACAGGTTGTTTATTTCATGGGCTATGGCTTTGGGTATAGGGATCAATCGATCTTTTCTAAACTTTGTTTTTTCAATATAGATGGTCCTTTCTTCCGGGTTGTAATGAGTTTTCAATAGATTAAGGGGCTCCGAGGTTCTAAGTCCGCATCGAGCCATCAACAGAAAAGCGATATAAGCACTAAAATCTGATAAATAAAACTTTTCAGTTGTTCGCATCAGCTTGATTACAGCTCTGAGAAAAAGGTCTGTTTCTGCTGCAGAAAATATAAAAGGAATAACCTGGTTTTCCGGCAGTTCCGTAATTTCATGTAACGGATTTTCCAGGATCAGATCTTTGCGTATAAGATAATTAGAAAAGATCTTGATCATTCTAAAAATCGGTTCATCAGGAAATCGCGTACTTCGCATAAATCGAAGAGTTGATGCATTTGAATAACAATAGAAATTTTAATCTTGAAATTTAGGAGTGGACATGATCATTATCCAAATTTTTTGTATTAGCCGTACAAGATTGGAGAATAAAATCATGTCCACAAGTTTTGTATACCATGCTTTAGGCCTACGTGACCAGTTTTATAAAAGAACTCGATTTTTAAGAGGAGCTGTCATTATTGAAGTTTTCCCCAAACCAGAAGCAATAAGATGCCCTGAATGTCATTCCAGATCTGTTACAAAAAGAGGAACAATCCAGCGGGATATTCGTACAATTCCAATAGGTTCCAAACCCGTCCTTCTTCGTGCAATTATCCAGAGAATCTGGTGCCCTTTCTGCCAATTTGTACGTCAAATTAAACTTTCATTTTCAAATAAGGGAAAAAGCTATACCAGGGCTTTTGAAAGATATGTAATAGAATTATCCCAACTCATGACAATTAAGGATATTGCCAATCATCTTCGCATCAGTTGGGATACTATCAAAGAAATTCAGAAAGCCCATTTAAAACAGCGTTATAAAGGGATAAAACTAAAAAATATCAAACGGATTGCAATTGATGAAATTTCAATAGGAAAAGGGCATCAATATTTAACCATTGTTATGGATTTGCAAACTGGCCGTATCCTTCATGTTGATAAAGGAAAAGGCGGAGATGCTTTAAAGACGTTTTGGAAAAAAATCAAACTCTCAAAAGTTCAAATCGAAGCCGTCAGCATCGATATGTCTCCGGCATACCTGAGCGCAGTTGTTGAAAATTTACCCAAGGTGCCAATTGTTTTCGACAGGTTTCATGTTGTAAAATTATTCAATGAGAAACTTTCTAATTTCAGACGAGATCTTTACAATCACCTTTCTGATTCTGATGAACAAAAATTGATCAAGGGGACCCGTTGGCTTTTATTAAAAAATCCTGAAAACCTTAAGGATGATAAGAAAGAGCCTGAACGACTTAAAAAAGCACTTGAAATCAACCAACCCCTGTCAACCGTCTACTATATGAAGGAAGAGCTCAGGCAAATTTGGAATCAACCAGATAAAGAGACTGCTAAAAAAGTAGTCAGTAACTGGATTAATCTCGCCAATGTTTCAAACATCCCTGTGCTTAAAAAATTTGCCAAAACATTGTCTCTACATAAAATTAGAATCCTTGCTTATTATGATTTTTTTATTTCAACAGGGCCCTTAGAAGGAACCAATAACAAGATTAAAACTATGAAACGGAAAGCATATGGATATCGTGATTTTGAATTTTTTAAATTGAAACTTTTTGATCTTCATAACAAAAAGTACGCGTTAATCGGATGAACCAAAAATATTTAATACTGTGGATGCAGCATGGAATTTGATATTTTATCTAACGATTTTTCATTTCAAACCAAAATATCCTGTTAGATTTTTAAACGTATTTCGTTTTTTATGACTGAATTACGAGCAAAATATTTCCATTTTACATAGGGCCTTAGAAATATGAATAGCAGCATTTCCTTTATGAACTATTATTATATATTTTTTAAAGAGATGCGTTGTTCTTGAAAAGAATCATATGTTTTAGCTATACCATCTTTTAACTTAGTCGCTGCGCACCATTTCAGAGTTTTTAATTTAGAAATGTCTAAGAGTTTCTGAGGTGTCCCGTCAGGTATGGAGGTATCAAAAATTATTTTTCCTTTAAAGCCTGTTATTTCTTTTATCAGCTCTGCAAGCTCTTTTATGCTGATATCCCTGCCTGAGCCTATATTGAAAAGCAGTTTGTTTTTATGTTCCTGGCTTAAAAATTCTTTTTGAATTATAAAGAGGCATGCATCAGCCAGATCATCTACATAAAGGAATTCTCTTTTTGGATAACCTGTTCCCCAGACAATTACTGATTCGGCATTGTTCTGTTTGCCTTCATGGAACTTCCTGATCAGTGCCGGTAGCACATGGGATGTATCAAGATCAAAATTATCGTTGGGCCCATAAAGGTTTGTGGGCATGACAGGAATAAATTTTGTTCCATATTGTCTGTTATAGGACCAACACATCTCTATTCCGGCAATTTTTGCCACGGCATAGGGTGAATTGGTGGGTTCCAAAGGGCCGGTCATAAGATACTCTTCTTTCATGGGTTGTGGGCAATGTTTGGGGTAGATGCAGGAAGAGCCCAGGAAGAGAAGTTTTTTTATATTGTGAACATAGGACTGGTGGATGATATTGTTCTGGATCATCAGGTTCTGATAGATGAAATCAGCAGGATAGGTATTGTTGGCCATGATTCCTCCTACTTTTGCTGCAGCCAGGAATACATACGCTGGTTTGTTTTTTTTAAAATATGATGATACAGCCTGGCTGTCCATAAGTTCAAGCTCAGAGTGGGTAGGGGCAAGAAGACTTGTGTAACCCTTTTTTTCAAGATGGCGGATAATGGCTGAACCCACCAGACCTCTGGGGCCTGCAATAAATATATTATCTGTTTTTTTCATTTTACTTGTATCCTGGTTGTTTTTGAGCGTGTCTTTAATCACATATTTGTTTGTAAGGCCAAAAACCATTTCAGGGTTTTAAAAAGGCCTGTTTTAAAAGATTCTTTGGGAGAATACCCAAGGTCTGAAGATATCTTATCGGCATTGATGGCATAACGGCGGTCATGGCCTAACCTGTCTTTTACATGGGTAATAAGGGTTTTGGGATGATGGCCTTTTGCACAAGGACAATGGGGGAATTTTTTTGCAAGTTTTCGGTCTTGTGAAAATTGGTCATGGATTAAATCACATATAAGTTGAACAATATTTATATTGGTCCATTCATTGTTTCCGCCTATATTATAGATTTTTCCTGCTTGGCCTTTTTTAAGAATCAGATCAACACCCAGATTATGATCATCCACATATAGCCAGTCACGGATTTGTTTGCCATCACCATAAACGGGCAGGGGCTTTCCCTTAAGGATATTGGTGATGAATAAAGGTATCAGTTTTTCAGGGAATTGATATGGCCCATAATTGTTGGAACAATTGCTGATGCTTACTTGAAGTCCATAGGTTTTGTGATAGGCCCGTACAAGGTGATCTGAGGCGGCCTTGCTTGCAGCATAGGGGGAATTGGGTGCATAGGGAGTGTTTTCGGTAAAGGCCGGGTCATCTGATTTTAGAGTGCCGTATACTTCATCTGTTGATATGTGGTGGAAGCGATGGTCCTGGGGAGTTTCATCAAGCCAGATTTTTTTTGCAGCCTTAAGAAGAGAGTGAGTTCCCACAATATTAGTGTTGATGAATTCATCAGGTCCCAGGATGGATCTGTCCACATGGGATTCTGCTGCAAAATGAACCAGGGTATCAATCTTATGGTTTTTTATCAAAGATTCAATAAGGACTTGATCCAGAATATTGCCATGGACAAATTCAAATTGGGGATTTTTTTGGGCTTTTGAAAGATTTTCTTTTTTCCCGGCATAGGTCAATGCATCTAAAACAATAATATGATCGTCTGGGTATTTATTGAGCCAGTAATAGACAAAATTTGTGCCGATAAATCCTGCACCACCTGTGACAAGGAGATTTCTCACTGGACAAGTTCCTTTAGTATGGGTTGTACAATATTATTTACATAAACAGATGAGCACAAGGCTGTTTCCTTTTATTCGTTGTAGTTAAAAGTATTAAATCCATGGGTTTGACACAGGTGATCTTTTTTGGCTTCGATAAGGTCCTGATGAACCATTTCTGTGACAAGTTCCTGAAAGGTTATTTCCGGTTCCCAGCCAAGTTTTTGTTTTGCTTTTGAAGGATCACCCAGAAGGGTCTCCACTTCTGTGGGTCTGAAATATTGTGGATCCACTGCAACAATCTGCTTGTTTGTTTTTTTATCAAATCCTTTTTCATCAATACCGCTGCCTTTCCATGCTATGCCTATGTTCAGCTCTTTGGCGGCAATGTTGACAAAATCTTTTACTGAATATTGTTTCCCTGTGGCAATGACGAAATCTTCCGGTTGGTCCTGCTGCAACATTAGCCACTGCATTTTGATATAATCTTTTGCATGACCCCAGTCCCTTTTTGCATCCAGGTTGCCCAAGAAAAGACAGTCTTGTAAACCAAGACTGATCCTTGCAAGTGCACGGGTTATTTTGCGGGTGACAAATGTTTCTCCTCTAAGCGGGGATTCGTGGTTGAACAAAATGCCGTTGCAGGCATAGATATTATAGGCTTCCCTATAGTTGACAGTGATCCAGTAAGCATAGAGTTTGGCAGCAGCATAAGGACTCCTTGGATAGAAAGGGGTTTTTTCAGTCTGGGGTATTTCCTGGACCTTGCCAAAGAGTTCTGAAGTTGATGCCTGGTAAAATCGGGACTTGTTTTCAAGACCAAGGAGCCGGATGCCTTCCAGGAGGCGCAGTGTACCGAGAGCATCTGTGTCTGCCGTGTATTCCGGAGATTCAAAAGAGACTGCCACGTGACTTTGGGCCGCAAGATTGTAAACCTCATCAGGTTTTACCTGCTGGAGTATTCGAATAAGATTGGTTGAATCTGTCAGATCTCCATAGTGAAGTATAAGGTTTCTGTTTTTTTCGTGGGGATCCTGGTATAGGTGGTCTATCCTGTCTGTGTTGAAAAGGGAGGATCTTCTTTTGATACCATGAACTTCATATCCCTTGTCCAGCAGGAACTCGGCAAGATATGCCCCGTCCTGACCTGTAATACCTGTTATAAGTGCTTTTTTTACCATGTTGCCTCTTGTTTTGTGTTAGAATTAAATAAACCCTTTTTGATTGATATAGAGAAGAACTTCCTGGGCGGCTTCTTCCGGTGTAAGGCTTGTGGTATCGATTTTAAGTTCAGGGTTGGTCGGGTCTTCATAGGGGTCATCCACGCCTGTGAAACCTTTTAAAAGGCCTGCCCTGGCCTTAGCATACATTCCTTTTCTGTCTCTTTTTTCACATTCTGATATGGGAGTTGCAACATGGATTTCAAAAAAACCGCCATGTGCTTCTATGGATTCTCTGATCTGAGTTCGTGTTTTTTCATAAGGTGCTATGGGTGCGCAGATGGCTATCCCTCTGTTTTTTGTAATTTCCGCGGCTACAAAACCAATCCTTTTTACATTTATATCCCTGTGTTCTTTTGAAAAATTGAGTTCAGAAGAAAGATTTCTTCTGACAATATCGCCATCAAGAAGGGTGACAGGCCTTGTCCCGATTTCAAGAAATTTTGAATAAAGAATATTGGCGATTGTGGATTTGCCAGCTCCGGATAGTCCAGTACAAAATATAGTAAGTCCCTGTTTTAAGGGGGGGGGGTAGGATTTTTTAAGTTCATTGATAACTTCAGGAAAAGTGGCCCAGTCCGGAACTTTTTTGCCGGACCGGATTCTTTTCTGGATATCGGTTCCGGTAAAAGAAATCGTGTTTGTGTTTTTGGGAACACTGGATGCAATTTTGTATTCGTCCTCAAATGGAAGATATACCATCTCTTCAAATGTGACGGTTTCAACACCAATCTCTTTAATTACATTGCGAGTAAGTTTCATTGCTTCATCATATTTATAGAAAGGCTTATTGCTGACGCCATTGCCAGGGGAAGCATGATCATGGCCAATGACAAAATGGGTGCAGCCAAAATTTTTTCCGATAATCATGTGAAGGATAGCTTCTCTTGGTCCAGCCATTCTCATGGCCAAGGGAAGTAGATTTAAAACATAAGAGTCTGGTGGATAGTGGGCAGCGATTTTTTGGTAACAGCGCATACGGGTGAAATGATCAAAGTCGCCTGGCCTTGTGACTCCAGCAATAGGTAAAAGGAGGAGATTTGCTTTGGCTTTTTGCATGGCCTGGATGGTCATTTCGAATTGGGGTCTATGAATTGGCTGTCTGGTCTGGAATCCTACGATTCGTTTCCATCCAAGTTTAGAAAATATTTTTTTAACTTCATCAGGTGTGTTTCTGATTTGTTTGAAATCAGGATGAATGGGAAGGTTCAGAGCTTGAACTTTACCACCAATATAGAATTTTTCAGATTTGTTGTAGAGGTAATCAACACCGGGGTGTGATTTGTCCTGAGTACCATAAATGGCCAAGGCTTCTTTTTCAATATCCAAAGGCCAGATGTCTTCAATATTCATTATTCCGAGAAGGAAACCTTCAGGATCTCTTAATGCGACAGATTGACCTATTTCAATGCTGGCGGCCAGGCTTTGTGGGATATCCAGACAGATGGGAACAGGCCAAAGCGCACCTTTTTCGAGGCGCATGCGATCCAGAACAGACTCATAATCGATTTTTTTCATAAATCCATTTAAAGGTGAAAAAACGCCAGTTGTAAGTAATTCAAAGTCACAGATTTGCCGATCATTTAGAATTACATCCGGCATGGAAGATGACAGCTTTTTAAACATAATTTGTTGTTTTTTTGAAATAACAAGATTTACCAATTTGTTCGAATCCATAAATTCAAGCCTTTTGTAGTTATTTCTGGAAAAATGTTGTATGAATTTGAAAATTCAAAGAAAGCTCCTTGCTGTCAATTACAAAGCATTTAGACCTTAACACAGATTGCTATATTTCATTTCATGGCCAACCAATGTGCCACGATTAGTTTTTGTAAAGTTTAATTCTAATAAACTGAATCTTTTTATTAATTTTATCAGTTTTATTTAGAAAAAGCCTTAGTTATTTAAATTAAAAGCAACTGATATTATTCTTTTGCATTTTTCCAGGCTTGGGAAAGTCTTCTTTTAATGTAATTAATTTCATCCTGGTCATATTCATACAGGTCAAAGCAATACCCGTCTTCTCCCATCAGGCCTTCAGGAATCAATTCTCCGGCATTATCAGGATCAGTTATCATCTCTTTATAAAAACAGACAGACAACCATCTTTCTTCTGGATCATCATCAATAACATCCACCATGGCAAAAAGAGAACGATTTTTCTGGTTGTTATGCCTGGGGCGTAAAGAAAAACTTACTTTTGGCCGGGCCTTGAATTCCAGAGTGGTATCTTCAAACGTTTTTAGGTGTTCGTAAATTTGAGTAAAGGCCAGTTTCGTTTTTGTCGGGGTGTCTTTCCAAGTGTTTATAAATTTTTCAAGTGTTTCCATCTTTCTATTCCCTTATATGCTTTAAAAGGTGCCCAAGTTCTGGAAATATCAATGCATTGCAGGCAAGTTTGCAGGCATTGATGCTGCCGGGCATGCAGAATATCATAGTGTTTTTGATGATTCCAGCCGTAGCCCGGGAGAGAATAGCGGCGGAATCGATTTCTTCAAAGCTTAACTGGGCGAAAAGAGTACCAAAGGCGGTGAGTTCTTTTTCAAACATGGGTTTGACAGCTTCAATAGTAACATCTTTGGGGCTTATACCCGTTCCCCCCGTCATGATGATGGCATCGGGGCAGATTTTTTGAGTTACATGCAAGGTCAATTCTTTAATGGCTGCAACATCATCGGTAACTACCTGATGAATCACTACTTCATGTCCTTCTTTATTCGCCTGTTTTTTTATCCAGATGCCGGATTTGTCATCAGCCAATCCCCTTGTAGTTGAAACTGAAATCACTGCAATTTTAATATCATCCGGTACGTTTTTTTTATGTAAAAGTGTGCTCATATCTTAATCCTGTTCTATGTAAACCCTGTCTTTTTTGTCATATTCAGCCACAAGTACGTTGATCATATCATCGTGTTCTGTGTTGATGGATAACCCTTTGTAATCAGCCTGGATGGGAAGTTCCCTGTGTTCCCTGTCAATCAATATGGCAAGCTCAATACGGGAAGGTCTGCCAAAATCCATTAAGGCATCCATGGCAGCCCTGATGGTTCTGCCGGTAAACAGTACGTCATCCACAAGTATTATGTCCATGTCGTCCACACAAAAAGGAATATTGGACGGTCTTACAATGGGCTGGTGACTGATTTTTGTCCAGTCATCCCTGTACATATTTATATCCATACTTCCAACAGGAAGGGTTACATGTTCTATTTTTCGGATCTGGACCGCCAGTCTTTTGGCAAGAAAATCTCCCCGTGTCTGGATTCCGACAAGGGCAAGGTTTTTTGTCCCTTTGTGCTTTTCTATGATTTCATGGGACATCCTTGTTATGATCCGTTTGAAATCCTCATCGGTCAGGATGGTTTTTTTCTTTTTCATATAACGGCCTTCCCTTGATTTATTGTAGTCTTAGAATCTTTATCATCTTTTTTTATAGCGGGCAACACCTTGATTTTAAGTTTGAGATTTTAAGTTTGACTTGCTATAATCAGTGAAGGATACAAATTTATTTTTAGCAGGACAGGTGTGAATGAAATTTGACTGTACAGGTGTGATACTGGCCGGCGGGAAAAACAGCAGACTTCCAGGTGAAAAAAAAGCGTTTCGAAAGATTGGGGATGAGATGATTCTTGAAACCATTTATGAATTATTCTCAAGCCTGTTTAAAGAAGTTATTATCGTGGTAAACGAGCCCAGGGAGTTTGCCGGCTGGGATATGACGGTGGTGACGGATATTATCCCGTCTAAGTGTGCGCTGGCAGGCCTTCATTCAGGACTCTTTTATGCTTCCTATCCCTACGCCTATGTAACAGCCTGTGATACCCCTTTTGTCAAACGATCGGTTGTGGAATATATTGTGGGCAGCATTAAATCTGGGTATGAAGTGATAATTCCTAGAACAGACGACGGTCTTGAACCTTTATATGCCGCATATTCAAAGGCATGTATTCCCTTGATAGAGAAGAGTCTTGAAAATAATATATTCATGATTAAAAAATTTTTCAGGAAAAAGAAGGTTCTTGAGATCCCAGTAGATAAATTGAAACTGCTGGATCCTGAGATGCGCTTTATCTTCAATGTAAACACACCACAAGATTTTGAAAAAGCGAAAACAATGGCAAATCTAAAAAATACTGAATAAGGAGTGAGAAATGGATATTAAAATTTTGATGGATCAGATAAAGCAACATCCAGATTACCATAAGGCAGGTATGATTTTATGTCATAATGGTGTTGTCAGGGCAACATCCAGGGAAGGCGAAAAAGTGACCGGCCTTGAAATTGTTGTTGATCATAAAAGGCTGAATCAGATTCTAATGGAACAAAAGAAAAAACCGGGCATTATTGATATTCTTATACATATCAATGAAGGCGAAACCCTTGCCGTGGGAGATGATGTGATGTTCCTTGTGGTTGCCGGGGATATCCGGGAGAATGTAATTCAAACATTAACCGATACCTTGAATATGGTTAAGGCTGAAGTGACCAGCAAAACACAATATTTTGCTGAAAGGTAATAAAGATGACAGATTTTACACATCTTGACAAGGACGGCAGGGTTAGAATGGTGGATGTCGGAGATAAGTCCCGAACAAAAAGAGTTGCAATTGTTGCAGGTAAAATCTCAATGGAACCGGATACACTTGCCAGGATCATGGATGAAAAAGTGAAAAAGGGGAATGTCCTTGAAACAGCAAGAATTGCAGGTGTCATGGCCGCAAAGAGAACCTCGGATCTGATCCCAATGTGTCATCCGCTAAATATAAGTCATGCAAGGGTCGATTTTTCATTTGATGTTAAAAATCATGCCATAGATATTGAGGCAGAAGTTTCATTGACCGGTAAAACCGGAGTGGAAATGGAAGCTTTGACAGCAGTTTCAGTTGCGGCTTTAACCATCTATGACATGTGTAAGTCCTATGACAGGGCCATGAGAATATCAGATATATATTTGAAATCCAAATCAGGGGGCAAAAGCGGAACATATACTGCAAAATAATATGTCCACTCTTGAAAATCTGGCATATATAGGGATCGGTTTTTTTGTCGGGGTTTTTGTCTGCAGTATCCTTGCAAGGTCAGGGCTTTTGTTTTTTTCGAAAAAGCTTAAAACATTGTCACATGAAGCACTGTTTGATAATTCAACCCGGTTCATGGAGCTTGCAGATAAATATTTTTCAACCTATGTGAAAGAAGCTAAAAAAGATTTTGATATCAAGGGAAATGATATTTTAAAAACAATTGATCCTGTGAGAAAGACCCTTGATCAATATGAAGCTCATCTCAATACCATGGAAAAAGATCGGGAAAAGGCCTATGGTTCCATTACTGAAAAACTTTTGGAAATGGGGAAAAATCAGACCCTTCTTCATGTTGAAACAGGAAATCTTGTCAAGGCATTAAGGGTTCCCCACGTCAGGGGACGGTGGGGAGAAATTACCTTAAAACGGGTTGCGGAGCTTGCAGGCATGACAGAGTACTGCGATTTTGAAGAACAGCTTTCGTCCGGGGCAGGAAAAGGGTCAATCCGTCCTGATATGGTGGTCACCCTGCCTGAAAATCGCAAAATTATTATTGATTCAAAGGTTCCCCTGATGGCCTATCTGGATGCGCTTGAAGCTTCAAACGAAACAGAAAGAAAAGAACGAATGAAAGATCATGGCCGGCAGGTGCTGAAACATATTTTAAACCTGTCATCCAAGAATTATTTTCAACAGATTTCTCCCACCCCTGAATTTGTGGTATTGTTCATCCCGGGAGAAAATTTTTTTTCTGCTGCCTTAACTATACAGCCGGACTTGATTGAAAAGGGCATAGAAAAAGGAGTGATCCTTGCCACTCCCACAACACTGATAGCTCTTTTAAAGGCGGTTTCCTATTCCTGGAAACAAAAAAAGGCCTATGAAAATGCTGAAGAAATCAGAAACCTTGGGGTGGAACTTTTTTCAAGGCTTTGCAGTGTAACCGATAGTATCAACCACCTTGGAAAGGATATTGAAAAGTGTGCGGCAACCTATAACAGGGCTGTGGGTACAATGGAGAAAAGGGTTATGTCTACTGCAAAAAAATTGAAAATCCTTGAAGTGTCTTCTGGGCCAATAGATGATTTGCACAAGATAGAGGATTCAAAAATAATGACTAAAGAATTTAACAAGCTGCGTCAAAATGATTAATAAAATCTCGTTGAAACACATTTGGATTTTTGGGATTGTGATCATGGCTTGTTTACTAAGTGGATGCTATCCCTGGATCAAAAAAGATACCCTATTTTTTGAATCTTTGAAAAAACTTGACCCTAAAGCCTATCCTTTGTTTGCAGACAATAGTGAATTTCAGGATTTATCAGCTTCCATTGATAAAAGTCTTTTGTATTTTAATAAGGTCCCTTTGAAAAGAAAATATCATTATGGAAAAGATAGTTACACTGCAGGCCAAATGATTTTGTCTTTGGAAACCTTTAAGACCTTTTTGGAAAACAAACCTTCTGCCAAAGCGTTAAATGAGTTTATTAAATCCGATTTTCTTGTTTATAAAGCAAGGGGAAACGAGGATGGAAAGGTCCTTTTTACCGGTTATTTTGAACCGGTTTTTAAAGGTGGCATTGAAAAGAGTGCACAATTTTCACATCCGGTTTATTCCAGACCGCATGATTTGTTGGAAATTGAGTTGTCCAAATTTTCCGATAAATACAAGGGACACAAACGGATGATGGCAAGGGTTAATAATTCAAAGCAGGTCGTGCCTTATTATTCAAGGAAGCAAATTAATGCCATGAAGGATTTTCATATTAGATCCAAGCCTGTTGTATGGCTTAAAAGTCGGATAGATCGGTTTTTTTTGGAAATCCAGGGGTCCGGACGAATTGATCTGGGTCAGGGGGACTTGTTAAGAGTTCACTATGCCGCAACCAATGGAAACGAATACCGATCCATTGGGCGGTATCTGATCAATAAAAATGAGGTTTTAAAAACAAATATGTCCATGCAGGCCATAAGAACCTGGCTTGAAAAGCACCCTGAAAGAATGGATGAAGTCTTGCATCACAATGATAGTTTTGTATTTTTTAAAAAAGAAGAAGGTGGGCCCTATGGCAGTCTTGGCGTTGAAGTAACTGCACTTAGATCCATTGCAACAGACAGTAGATTATTTCCTAAAGGAGCATTGTGCTTTATGCAGACCCAATTGCCTGATAAAAAAAGCAGCCCTTCTTTAAAGAGATGGGAAAAGGTCTCTTTTTTTGTATTAAATCAGGATACAGGTGGTGCCATTAAAGGCCCTGCAAGGGCGGATCTTTTTTGTGGGAACGGCGATTACGCCCGGTTTGCCGCAGGCCATATGAATAAATATGGAAAGTTATTTTTTCTTGTTTTAAAGTCTGACCGGAAATAATCTTTAAATCCATTCAACATCATGCGAAGCAAATCTTAGGATGACCTTTTTGCCCGGGTAAAGATCAAGCCGGCTGATCTTTTCGGGGTAAAGCTTTAATATTAAGGAAAGATCGTGAATAGAGATTGTCGCCATGATGGTTTTGTTCTTTTTTTCTAAAAGCATGGAAGATATATGGCCGGACAATTGATTGAGCTTGTCACTGCCTGGTTTTTTTTCAAGGTCAATGGAAATATTTTTTTTTCTTATAATAGCTGCACATGAAGTTTGTGCAGGCATATTCAGCTGAATGATCTGTCCATCCCCAAGTTTTTTTATAAGGTTTTTTTTATCTGATTTTTCAAAAGGACCTGTGATAATGTTTTCCATGCCTGTTGAAAATATATTTCCTTTAAATATAGAAAGCTGCTGGTCGCTTATGGAATACAGCCATTGCAGATCATGGCTTGCAATAACCAGTGTCGTTCCCAAATTTTTTCTTGCGTTTAAGGATGCCTGGCGGATCAGACCGGCGCTTTCAATGTCAACACTTGCAATGGGTTCATCCAGTAGTAAAACTTCAGGCTTTAAGATAAGTCTGGCTGCCATGGCAACCCTCTGGGCCTCACCACCTGATAATTCGTTCCAAAATCGTGTGGCAAAATGTTGATAATCGAGCCCAACGTTTAAAAGCGCTTTTCTTACCTTCTTTTCAAGATCCTTTTTTTCTTTTCTTATTCTTAACCCAAAGGCAATATTTTCAAAAACAGTTCTTTTTAACAGATAGGGCTTCTGGGTCAGAAGGGTTATTTTGGATCGGATGGATGGTGAAAAAGGTAATTCCAAGCGCCCTTTATAAAATATTTGGCCCATACTTGGCTTCTGAGCAAAGGCCAATAGTTTTAAAAGAGTACTTTTCCCGCTGCCATTGGGTCCAATAAGACCTGTGATGGATCCTTTCTCGATTTTAAGGTCATCAATACCCAAAACTTTTGTGTTTCCATAATAATGTTGAATATTTTTTAAATGGTATGCAGAGATTTCTTTTGTCATTGTTTCCTTAAAAAAGACAGGGATAGATTCACAATAAATGCTATCAGTATCAGAACAAGGCCCAGGGCAATACCATCGGCAAACTGGCCCTTGTTTGTTTCAAGGGCAATGGCAGTTGTTATCGTTCGGGTGTGGTACTTGATATTACCACCGACCATCATGGATATACCGACTTCGGTTAACACCCTGCCATAAGCTGTGACCGCTGCTGCAAGGATGCCATACCTGACCTCCCAAAGACAGGTGGCAATGATATGTCTTCTGCCGGCACCCAGGGAAACGAGGGTGAGCTTAAGGTCCTGGTCTATGTTCTCTATGGTTGTGGCGGTAATGGCTGTGACAATTGGGAAGGCAAGAATGGTCTGGCCGATGGCAATCCCTGTCAACGTAAAAAGCAGGCCCAGTTCTCCTAAAGGCCCTTGTCGTGAAATAAAGGCATAAACGGCCAGACCGATGAAAACCGTTGGGAGAGCAAGCATGGTATCAAGAATCGTTCTTAAATGTTTTTTCCCTTTAAAGTCAAAATATCCAAGAAGAAAACCGCAAGGCAGACCGGCTCCAATGCTTAAAAGCATTGAGCCGGTTGATACTTTTAATGTTGCCCAGACAGCAGTCCATGTTGCATGATCACCTCCTATCAGAAGCTCGATGGCTTTGATAAAACCTGCAACAATAAAATCCATAAATTCCTTTTGCTATTTTGCGTTTGGTATAAAAAGCTTTTGCTCAAGCAGTCTGAAGTTTTTTATCAGGTTTTGGGCATTTTGTGAAGCCATCCAGTCTGAGAATGTTAGTGCTAAATCATATTTGGCGTTGGCGCAGTTTTGGGGATCAAGGGTTAAGACACTATATTGGTTCAAAAGGATGCCGTCCCCTTCAACCAGAATCTTTAAGGGTGCATTGCCGCCTTTTTGAGATTGATACTTAATGTAGGTGCCCCTGTCTGTCATTGTGTACCCATTTCTTTCCTGTGCAACATTAATGGTGGAAAGCATTCCCTGTCCTGTCTGGATATACCATTTTTCTTTGTCCGGTAATGAAATGCCGGCATTTTTCCATAAAAGCTTTTCTTTTTTATTGGTGCCGGAATCATCCCCCCGGCTCATGAACACGGCCAGTTTGCTTTTAATCGCGGTTAAGGCATCGGATATGCTTTTGCCTTTTATGCCGGCCGGATCATTTTGGGGTCCTATTATAACAAAATCATTGTACATGACTTCTCGTCTGTCTTTTCCATATCCTGCGGCAATGTATTTCTTTTCTGCAGGAGGAGCATGAACCAGCAGAACGTCAACATCACAGTTCTGACCCAGTTTTAAAGCCTTGCCCGTTCCTGTGGCCGTCCATTTCATGGTAATGCCGGTTTCTTTTTCAAAATGCGGGATGAGATAATCCAAAAGGCCTGTGTTATCCGTACTGGTTGTGGTTGCCATCATCAAGCCTTTGGTTTGGGCCCGGGCATTGATGGTTAGACCGATGGTAATGATCATTGTAAATATAAGTGCTAAAATACAAGTAAAAACGTTTGATCTGTACATCTTCAATTCTCCTATAAAATATTTAAGTCCCATTTCATGAAATGAGGTCGGAATATGTTAATATTAGATAAGAGTCAATAATAAATTTTAAAATATGAATAAAAAAGAGACATACCAACCAATACCAACCAATACCAACAATAATTGTTATCGGTCTTTTAGGAAAAGGCTATGATATTCATCTTCTAAGAGATGGTTTCTCAACTTGTCATTAATAAACCCGTATATTTCTTCGAGTTCCAGATCAGACAGCCTTGGGAGAAGTGATTTTAAAAAAGAGTCTTCAGAAAATTTTTGAAGATAAAACATAATGGTTTCTTCATCTGTTTCCCGGTTAAGGCCAAAAGCGCCCATGCCTTTGTATTTTTGAATGAAATTGTGAGTATCTTTTTTCATTTACCTGATTCCTTTATCTGGTTCCTTTATCCATACAATGAGCTAGCATTTTTTCCCAATATTTGTTTTTTTTGAAAGGGACTAATATTGGAGTTATTAATATCCGCAAAATACCTGCCAGGGGTCAGTAAAGGAAAATCAGTTCCTAAAAGAACCTTTTCTATTACTCCTGCATCAACGGCAAGATCATAAATTTGTGAATCATACAAAAACGGGGACGCCGCAGTATCATACCAGAAGTTTTTTAAGATGTTTTTTGTCTCTTTTTTCATTATGTTGTAAAAAAAGATTCCCCCTCCCCAGTGTGCCAGAATGATTTTATTGGCAGGAAAGGTTTTGGCAAGTGTGTATATTTGTTCCAGGGTAATAGGCGTTTTGCCGGGATATTTGTGTCCCACAGGTTCATTGGTGTGGATCATACAGGGAAGGTTGCCATTTTCCCTTAAGACTGTCATTACAGGCTCAAGGGATGTCAAGGCAGCTTTATCAATCCCTGAAAGATAAAATGCCAGTTCCCCTGCGCCGCTGAGGCCGGCATCAATACATCTTCTGGTTTCATTTGCTGCACCAGTCCAAAAGGCATCAAAACAGGCAAGCCCCTTAATCCGGTCAGGATATTTTTGTACAGATTCAATTATAACGTCATTGTTTTTTTTTGTAAATTCAGGGGAACGCCAGGGGAAACCACAAATAATAGAGATATCAACCTGATACTTGTCCATTGATTTTAATAATTCAACAATATTGCAGATGGCTGCTTTTGGCGAATTATAAAGAAGTTTGAATTCAGGTTCGTTGTCAAAGAATCTGGAACGATCCTGTTTGACATGTTCCGGGAAAATATGGGTATGTGTATCAATAATCATATCAATTGTCCTAAATAACCAGCTTAGTTATTGTAAAATAGCCTATGGCAATATATATAATAGTTTGTTTGTGCAAACAAGGTCTTAAATAAAGGGTGACAATGAAATATTATCCCATATTCCTTGATATAAAAGAAAAGGAATGTCTTATTGTGGGCGCAGGTCCGGTTGGTATTAGAAAGGCTGTAACACTTGAAAAATGTGGTGCAAAGGTAAAAATCATCAGTGATCGGTTTTCAGCCGGGCCAGATGATTTACAAAAAACAGCCATTTGTTTTGTGCGGAAAAAATATGAAAAAAAAGATGTGAAGGGGATGTTTCTTGTTTTTGCCGCCACCAATAATTGGCAATTAAACCAGCAGATCAAAAAAGATGCATCAGAATTGGATATCCTTTGTAACATCGCGGATGCTCCAGACAATAGTGATTTTTTGCTCCCTTCAATAGTGGAAAAGGGTAACCTTATTATGGCCGTTTCAACATCTGGATCAAGTCCGGCAATGGCAAAGAAAATCAGGCAGGACCTTGAGTGTCAGTTTGGGACGGAGTATGCAAAATTGTTACAGCTCATGGAGAATATACGCAAACGGTTTTTGTCGTCAGAGAATAACCCGGATGAAAACAAAGTAATCTTTTATACCCTGATTGAGAAGGGTCTTCTTGAGTTGATCAAAACAAATGATGAAATAAAAATTAACGCTGTCTTGCGTGAAGTTCTTGGAAAAGGATTTATATATCAAGATCTTGTTTCTTTAAGGAGTGATGAATGAGTCTTCAAACTGCCCAAATGTTGCTGCAGATAACAAGCGTGCTGTATTTTATCAGCATGGCTGGTTATATATCATATTTATTTAATCAAAAAAAAATCTATCAGAAAACAGCTCTTGGTTTTATTTCAACAGCCATTGCAGTTCATTTTATCAGTATGATGATTTATGCGATTTCAACAGGGCATGTGCCCATACAGAATTTATCCCAGAGTTTATCGGTTGCCGCATTTTTTCTGGGATGTATGTTTTTATTTTTTCAGTACAAATTTGATCTGAGAATTCTAGGGGTATTTGCCTCAATATTGTTATTCGCCATTATGCTGGCAGTGTTGATGATTCCGGATGCACCGGTTGAGAAAAATGCCATATTAAAAGGGTTCTGGTTTTATGCCCATATTATCTTGGTGTTTGCTGGAGAGGCGGCTCTTGCCCTGGCATGCGGTACAGGAATTTTATACCTGTTGCAGGAAAAAGGGATTAAGACTAAAAGTCCGGGCTTCTTTTATAAAAGGTTGCCATCCTTGGATCTTCTGGATAATGTGGGCTATACTTCTATAACAATAGGATTTGCCCTTCTTAGCATAGGGCTTGTGACAGGGTTTATATATGCAAAAACCGTATGGGGAAGATTCTGGAGCTGGGATCCAAAAGAAATTTTCTCTGTGGGAAGCTGGTTGGTATATGCAGCCTTACTGCATCTACGTCTTTATTCGGGATGGCGTGGCAGGAAATCAGCTATAATGACAATTATTGGTTTTTTAATCATCATATTTGCATTTCTTGGAGTCAACATGCTGCTGGGCGGACATCACCAGGCCTTTACAAAATAAAGAAAGAACAAAATAAAGAAAGAACAATGTCAAAAATTATATTAATCGGCCTGAATCATAAAACCGCACCTGTCGACCTCAGGGAAAAATTATCTTTTTCCAATGAAGAGACAATAGCGGCACTTGAAATATTAAAACAGGACAAAGAAATTAAAGAAAGCCTTATCTTTTCAACCTGTAACAGGACAGAAGTTTTATATATCCCTGCAACCGGTAACAAGGTTGATAAAATAATTGAGTTTATTTCACACCAAAAAAAAATTGATATTTCTGAGTTTAAAAGTTCTTTATATATTTATAAGGAAGATGAAGCGATCCTGCATTTGTTTAAGGTTGCATCAAGCCTTGATTCAATGGTGGTGGGCGAACCCCAGATTTTGGGTCAAGTCAAACAGGCCTATCGGACAGCAGTTTCAAACAATGCCTCAGGCGTTTTACTAAATCGATTGATGCATAAAACTTTTAATATTGCTAAAAAAGTCAGAAAAGAAACAGGAATAGGGGATAACGCAGTATCCATAAGCTATGCTGCCATTGAACTTGCCAATAAAATTTTTTCAGACTTGTCCCAAAGAAGTGTTATGCTGCTGGGTGCCGGGGAGATGGCGGAACTGGCAGTGGAGCATTTGTTATCAAACAATGTAAAGCAAATTATTGTCGCCAATCGAACCTTTAAAAAGGCAGTGGCTCTTGCCGATAAATTCAATGGGCAGGCTGTCAAATTTGAAGAAAGAGAAGAGGCATTAAAGGATGTTGATATAATTATCAGTTCAACCGGTGCAACAGATTATGTTTTGACCCAGACCCAGGTCAAACAGGCAATGAAAAAACGGCATCATAATACACTTTTTTTTATTGATATTGCCGTTCCAAGGGACATCGATCCCAAAATAAACACGATTTCCAATGCCTATCTTTATGATATCGATGATTTGAAAAATATTGTGGAATCCAATATTGAGCAGCGTGGAAAAGAAACGGTAAAGGCTGAGAGATACATTGAAGAAGCAGTGGTAAAATTTCGTAATTGGCTGGAAAGCCTTGCCATAGTACCGACAATTAAGGCTTTGAACGATAAAATATCTACTATAATTGACATTGAATGTAAAAAAACCCTTTCAAATCTGAGACACCTTTCTCAAGAAGATATCGATGCGATCAAACGCATGACCCAAGCTATTGCAACCAGAACAATTCATGACCCCATTCTTTTTTTGCGCAATACAGGTGACCACAGGGATGATTCACTTTATCTCAATGTCACACATCAATTATTTAATATCGACCCGCACGAGGAAGAATAGCCTAAAGTAACGCAAAAAAAAATGAGCAGCACCTTAAAATATGGTGGAAATTTTGCCATTTAATTCTTTACATTTTTTTTAATTTTAGTATAATATCTTTTTTGGATGTTCGTGTAATTTAAGATAAAGGGCAAATACAATGAAAAAAAAAGATTTGGAATTTTTTAGAAATCTTTTGAAGGATAGGCTTAAAGAGCTCCTTTCCCATGCTGACAGCACTGTAACCGGTATGACCAAACCAAAAGAAAATTTTGCCGATCCAACAGACAGGGCATCCCATGAAGCCGAGAGAAGTTTTGAACTTCGTATCAGAGATCGTGAGCATAAATTGATCAAGAAAATAAAAAAAGCACTTGTACGTATCGAAAATGAGACATTTGGAATTTGCGAGTCTTGTGAAGAAGATATCTCTCTTGAAAGGATTAAAGCAAGACCTGTTACCACCCAATGCATTGATTGTAAAACCCATGAAGAGGATCTGGAGAAGGCTCTCGGGATTTAGCCTGCACAAGATAGTTCATTGATAGATCTTCATGTACATTCTACAGCTTCAGACGGGTCATTTCCCCCTTTAGAAATTATGGCCTTGGCCAGAAAACTTGAGGTCCAGGCCATTTCAATAACAGATCATGATACCATAGACGGTGTTAAGGAAATTTTAAAATATCCATTGCCCCCATCTCCTGAATTTATTACAGGAGTTGAAATCAGTTGTGAGCCGCCATCCGGGTTCAGGGAAGTTGGAAGTGTCCATCTTCTGGGGTATGGGTTCAGTATTTATGATAAAAATCTTAATGCAATTTTAGATGATGCAAAAATAGCCCGCGCCCAGAGAAATCCAAAAATCATTGAAAAGTTAAAGCGCCTGGGATTCAATATAACCATCCACCAGATTGAGAATCGATTTGGCGCAGATCAGACAGGTCGCCCCCATATTGCAGAGTTCATGAAGGAAAAGGGATATGTCAAAACCTTTAGAGAAGCCTTTGACAAGTATCTTGGGAAAGACATGCCTGCTTATGTGGATAAATATAAGGTCTCCTGCAGACAGGCAATTCAAATAATTCGGCAGGCAGGCGGGATTGTCGTTCTGGCGCATCCTGGTCTGTTAAGGTTTAATAAAAGCCATCAGATAGAAAACTTTATTGATGCCCTGATGGCCGATGGTCTTGCCGGAATAGAGGTTTATTACACAGATCATGATGATCCAATGACATCTTTTTATCAAGAACTTGCAAGTCAAAAAAAGCTTATGATGACAGGAGGTTCGGATTTCCATGGATTGTTTAACAAAGGTGTTCACCTTGGCTCGGGTATGGATAACCTGAATATTGATTATTCTGTGTTTAAAGCATTAACCCTTGAGTTGGAAGAAATTAAAGGACAATGGTCACAGTTAAATATTCTTGAAAATAATATAGGGTATTTATTTAAAGATAAATCATTGTTGAATAATGCATTGTGCCATCGCTCTTATTTAAATGAAAACCAGGGGTCATGTCTTTGCGATAATGAGCGCCTTGAATTTTTAGGCGATGCTGTCTTAGGGCTATGCATAGGACATTTGCTGATGGAAAAAGGCCCATCAAAAAATGAAGGCGAACTTTCTAAATTAAGAGCCAATCTTGTCAGTGAGTCTGCACTTGCTGATATGGCGCGGTTGATTGATCTTGGCAGGTTTGTCAGGCTTGGAAAAGGAGAAGCCTTTTCTCGTGGATTCGATAAAAACTCCATATTATCAGATACCTATGAGGCTGTTATCGCAGCTGTTTATCTGGATGCCGGATTTGATATTACATATCAGCTGATTCATGATCTTTTCAAAGAGACCCTTGAAAAAAATATATCTAATGAAAAGATTATAGATTATAAAAGCATGTTACAGGAATTTGTTCAGGAACATGATGCAACAACACCTCAGTATGAAGTCCTCAATGAGATCGGCCCTGACCATGATAAAATCTTTGAAATAAGTTTAAATATTTTTGATATTCATTCAAAAGGCCTTGGAAAAACTAAAAAAGCCGCAGAACAGGATTCTGCAAAAAAAGCTTTAAAGATGTTAAAAAAAATAAATCCCTGATGGTTTGATTAGAGGATTTAATAATGGCTCAGGTAAAAAATCCCCTTGTTATTCCTGTATTTATTCCCCATTCCGGGTGCCCTCATCAATGTGCGTTCTGCAATCAATCTATTATTACCAGTCAAGAATCAAAAATGCCGGATAAAATAACGATTCATAATATTGTAAATCAGTATTTACAGTATAAAGGCAAGCGGGAGCAGGTGGAAATAGCTTTTTTCGGAGGTAATTTTTTAGGTTTGGCTCATGATAGTATCATTCAATTGCTGGATATGATCCAGCCCTATATTAAGGGAAAAAAAATTGATGGTATACGATTTTCCACCCGCCCGGATACCATTACCCGCGCTATACTGGAACTTGTAAAACCCTACAATATATCTGCCGTGGAGCTGGGTGTTCAATCCATGAACGATGAGGTACTTTTAGGATCAAAAAGGGGTCACACCAGCATGGATACGATAAAGGCCATGGGTCTTTTGAAAGAATATTCATTTAAAATCGGTGTCCAGGTCATGGTGGGATTGCCTGGCGATACTAAAGTATCTTTGTTTGAAAGTACAAAAAAGGTGGCACTCCTTGCCCCGGATTTTGCAAGGATTTATCCTTTAATGGTATTAAAGGGCAGCCTTTTGGAACACTGGTATTGCCAAGGCAGATATACGCCTTTGAGTCTTGAAGAAAGTATCAGCCTTGTGAAAATAATGGTTGGTATATTTAAAGCTGCAGACATCAAAGTGATTCGCGTGGGGCTTCAGGCTTCCGACATTATGGAAGATGAAACAAAGTTGCTTGCCGGTCCATGGCATCCTGCCTTTGGTCATCTGGTTTATTCTGAAATTTTATATGATTTTGTCTGTAAAGAGATAGATCTCTACAAGGGGGGCGTGGGATCCAGGGAAATTATTTTAAGCGTGAATCCAAAATCAGAATCACGATTAAGGGGTAATAAAAATATAAATTTGAAAAGGTTGAGCCAGAGGTATTCAGAATTTGATTTTTTAATCCGTCGGGATGAAATGATCCCGCTAAACCAGATAGAAATAAATAAGGATTGATTTTATATCCTTTTAAATTCCTTCTTTAAAAAGATCTTCGGAAGTAGAAGCAGTATTTGGTTTTGGGGTATGTTCCGTCGGCAGGGTGCCTTCCTTAAAGCATTCAAATATTGTCTTTTCAGATGCTTCAATGGGAAGCAGCCCGGTTTTTGCATCAATTTTGGCAAAAACGATGCCTTCAGGAACCTTAAAGGTTTTGGCAGGTTTGCCTTCCAGAGCGTTTTTCATAAACTCAAGCCAGATAGGGCTTGCAGTTCTTGAGCCGTTCTCCCCTCTTCCAAGAGGGGCTTCCTGGTCAAGCCCCACCCAGACTCCTGTTGTGTATTGGGGTGTATATCCTAAAAACCAGGCATCAAAAAGATTGTTCGTTGTTCCGGTTTTGCCTGCCACTGGGCGTTTAAGGGCTTTGACTCGCCAGCCAGTTCCAGATTTTACGACACTTTCCATCATATTAGTCATAATATAAGCCGTTGTCATATCAATTACTTTTTTTCTGATCAGTTTGGAAGTTTCCAAAAGGTTGCCGTCACGATCAAAAATTTTTGTTATGAATACAGGTTCAATAAGGTAACCAAGATTTGAAAAAACAGAATAAGCATTAACAAGTGATAGCAAAGAAAGTCCGGATGATCCCAGTGCAATGGATAAATTCTGACTGATTTCCGATGTGATACCAAGTCTTCGGGCATAATCAATAATATATTCTGTCCCTAGATCCTGTAGAATTTTAATGGTGACGATATTCCTTGATTTTACAAGGGCTTTTCTGAATAGGGTAGGACCAAAGAATTTTTCTTTAGAATTTTTAGGTTTCCAGATATGATCACGTTCAGTGTCTTCGTAAACAACCGGGGAATCCATGATCATGCTGGCAACAGTGTATCCCTTATCAAGGGCAGCAGCATAAATAATTGGTTTAAAGGCGCTTCCCGGCTGGCGTCTGGATTGATATGCTCGATTAAACTGGCTGTTTTTGAAATCGCGCCCGCCAATCATTGCTTTTACATGGCCTGTTTCCGCTTCAATACTTAATAATGCAGACTGTGCAACAGGTTCCTGTTCAAGGGAAAGATCTATTTTTTTGTCTTCATTTATTTCGTTTAGAACTTTAACCAGGATGATATCCCCGGGTTTAAATACCTTGGAAGGCTTTTTGATTTTAATTTTATAATAGGCTACTTCATAATCAGGTTTTCGAGCCCAGGTAATGGTCTTAAGGTTTATGATACCATGAAAATTCCCTACCCTGACAAGGGTTTTCCCATTTTTATCATCAACACTTAATACCACCCCTTCATAGGTATCTCCTTTGTTCAGGGGTGTATTCCCTATTTTATCTGAAATTTTAGCACAAAAATCTTCTATTTCAGTGTCCGGGATATTTCTTAAAGGACCGCGATATCCAGTTCGCCGGTCAAGTTCAATTAATCCTTTTTTTACAGCATTCCTACCGATTTTCTGGAGTTCAATATTGACGGCTGTATGGATCTGAAGTCCCTGATTGAATAAGGCATCTCTGCCGTATTTTTTTTCTACATATCGCCTGACATGCTCTGTATAATAAGGGACTCTTTCAATAAACCAGTTTTTTCGAGGTTTTATATCCAGTTTTAAATCAATCGCTTCTGTGGCCTCAAGATTTGTAATAATACCTTCTTCTTTCATCCGGTTCAAAACATAAATCTGACGCTGTTTTGCCCGATCGGGAAACCTGAAAGGGGAATATCTGCTGGGTGCCTGCGGCAGGCCTGCCAGCATTGAACATTCTGCCAGGTTGAGGTCTTTTGTATGCTTACCAAAATAATTCTCAGATGCCGATTCTACACCATATGCCCCGTGGCCCAGGTATATCTGGTTCAGATAAAGAAAAAGAATTTCATCTTTTGTGAATTTTTTTTCAATCCTGTATGCAAGAATTGCTTCTTTAATTTTTCTTTTATAGGTAC
>JABIYQ010000419.1 GCA_018702715.1 Desulfobacula sp.
AGCGCTTTTTGATGAATTGTTTCAACCTGCTGATCTGTAAGAGGTTTATAAATACCGCCCATGAGCCCACCTGTAGCCATCTATTTCTCCCTTAATAAATTCTTTATTTGACGCACAAACCGATCATATCGTCGATGTCACCGACAGTTTCAAATTTCCAGATCATCTCTATCAGTGATTTGGCGCTGTGTTTTCCCAAAATCGGTTTGACAAGCCATAAAAATTTTTCTTCAAGTTCCAAATCAGACGGCAGTTTATTACTTAAATCCCACCTGGCTGACATGATACCTGATTCATGGACGCAGCCCCGGGTATCTTCAATTTTTATATTGGCAAGGGTTTTTGCCGGGAACTCATCTTGAAATCTTTCTTCAACAATGACTTTGATTTTGTCCATCATAGCAAGGATGTCTTTGTCAAAAATTTTGGGTGGTAAAATCTGTTCCGGACCGATCCTACCGTCAAACAGGGCCACTGCAATGGGATAGGAAAAGTTATATTGAGCATCTTCCGTGTTCTGAGGGTGCTTCCGGCTTAAGGCAGCCGCTTCACCAAAGGTATAAATGCGGATTTCCCTGATTTCTTTTAAGGTTAAATTTTCTTGTTCCATAATTTTTAGGACACCGTCCACACCGGGCTGGGCCCATCTACAGGCTGCGTAGGGTTTAAAAAACAGGTTCATGATTTCGAAACGCTTCCCAAGAGAGTCAATCCATTCCTGGTTGGGGGAATCATCAAAAATAGGTCTGATGCCCGTGAATCCAGCCCTGGCCATTTCAACGGAAGTCATGGCAACAAAAGCCCCCCATCCAATGCTGTCCTTGGCCATGCAGACAGTTTCAATGCCTTTCATCATCGGTGCAATAGGGGCATGATACTCTGATGTTCCCAAAGCGTTAAACAAAGTATTTTTATCAAGCCCCATTAGTTTCCCGGCAGCAGCGGCACCACCGATTGCCCCCCAGCTTCCGGATGAGTGATACACTAATGTTGTGGCATGCCTGATATAGGCAGCTCTTATGGCAATCTCATATCCTATGATCAATGCTGTAAGAAATTTTTGCCCGTTGCAGGAGCCCGTACTTTCCGCAGCAGCAAGCGTCACGGGAAGAACACTTGCCCCGGGATGTCCCTTTGCCAGCCTGCAGCCATCATCAATATCCAGGGCATTTGCGGCAAATCCGTTTGCCAGTGCCGCTCCCGTGGAAGACAATTTAATTCCTTTGACGATTAAGGTGCTGTTGCCTTGTCCCATTTGTGAAGAGGCAACCTTAGTCATGGTATCGCAAACAGGAGTCTGAGTGCCGGCAATCATTGCCCCAAGTCCATCTATAAGGCATCGTTTGGACTGATGTTGGATTTCATCGGGAAAATCATGCCAGTTTGCATTTAAAATAAATTCAATCACTCGATGGGTGTTCATGGAAAACTCCTTAGTATAATTTAAAATACCCATCAATTCAAAACAGATTCAAATCAGGAAAGCAAGAAAAATGTTTCACTTATAATAAAAAGAAATAAACATTTCATTTTTTAATGATTTGGAACCACCATTAAGGCAGCTTGAAAAACGATTTCAAATACGGGACCCGGTTTTTTTATCTCTGGTTTTGTTTGTTCCAAAATATGTGAAACCATATCGTCAAAAATCACATCATGGCCTGTAACAGCTATCTCCATACAATAAGGATAAGCGCTTGCAAAAATTTTGTAGACAGGATCTATTCTCTATAGAATCCTTTTACATCTTTAAAAAAGCTTTTCATTGCTAAAAAATCTTCTTCCATATTTTCTGTTGGATAAAAAGGTTCTGAAAAGGTGATCTTTTTTTTTGCATAATCAAAAGAGACCATGGTGATGGAAATTTTTGCCAGTTTTGAAATCCAATAAAATCCAGTTTTCCATTGCTGTGAGTTTGAACGGGTTCCTTCAGGTGCAAGGGCTAAGACAAACCGATCGTTTTTATTGATAATTTTAACGATTTGATCAACCTGGTTGTAATGTTTGTCCCGTTTCACGGGATATCCACCCAACCCACTAAAAATCCATCCCCATGGCTGATAAAATAGAATTTTCTTGGCCAGGAAATTTGCTTTCACCCCCATGGCGAACTTAACCACAATTCCAAGAAAAAAATCAATATTAGATGTGTGGGGTGCAACAATAACTATATATTTTTTTTCGTCTGGAGGCCTGCCTTTTATTGTCCAGCCAAAAGCTGAAAGTATCCATTGAAATAGATATTTTATCCCGGTATTATTCATTTCAGCAATGTTTGAGGATTTAATCATTTTTTACCCAAGCCTTTGATTTTTGTTACACAAACTATATTTAAAATCAGTACTATAAATGTTTATGCAAAACAAACAATTTTTTTTATAAATCGTCTAACCCTTTAAACCCGTGCGATAAGATTTTTTAAGTTTTTTCTGATGGATATTGGATCATGCCCAAATAGCAGACCTGTTAGCAGTCCTTGATTTTCCCTTCTACCCATCTATTAAACCAAATGTTGATTTCTGGATAAAAATATTTGCGCATACTTCAAAATCCCAGGGAGTTATTCACGACAACAAAAACTTCGGTATTGTTTATTAGGTTGTCCGGACTTAACAAGCTATAATTTTTCTCCGGTCAAACCCAGTGATATATTTTTTTCTAATACCATGGAACTGATCATAGGATAGTCCAAGACACTGAGTCACCAGCACTAAAAGGGACTATTACGTCTTCGCCAATGGTAAATGAATTTGGGAGAGTCGTCTCCTCTTCCCCTTTGTCAGGATAAAGAATTTCTTGTCTTCGATTTGATCAAATTCCGCCAGACTGTTATGGGTTCTAAGCTTTGGAATGATGAAATGTTCGCTGAAGTAATGTGCAAACTCCAAGAATACAATCTGTTGTAAAATAAGGTGATTTTTTTGATATAAAGTCAGAAATAATTGATAAATAAGTTCAAATTATTTATGGTTCAAGGGTGATAAATGATTTTGACCATAAATTTATTTTGGGGTATTAGACTATGG
>JABIYQ010000339.1 GCA_018702715.1 Desulfobacula sp.
AAATGCTTTTTGAGTCAGTTCTTCAAGATTTACAATTTTGCCAATGGTTACAACTGCAAATTTTCCAAGGTGGGAATGAACCATGATGGGCTGGGAATCAGTGTCACTGATAACGCCTACCCCCATTGTCCCGGGCAGTTTGTCAATATCCGGTTCGAATTTTGATCTGAAATAAGCATTTTCAAGACTGTGAATCGTTCTATGAAATCCATCTTTATCCACTGTTGCCAGACCACCGCGTTTGGTTCCAAGATGTGACAGATAATCTGTTCCATAAAAAAGTTCTTTGTTACATTCTAACTTAGAAGCACACCCGAAAAAGCCGCCCATAATATTATTTTCCCATTTTCAATAATTGATCATCTATCTGTCTTGAGTTCCATTCCAACAAGATCAATTAATAATTATCATTTAAGAAGTCAAATAAATAAATTTTTTTAAAAAATGAATTATTCATGAATAACAATTTTTTGAATAAATTCGGCCATGACATTTAATACCATTTTTTGTTGTTCAAAATGAGGAGAATGGTAGCAATCATCAATCAGGCATGTTTTAACATGTTTCACCCGGCGTTGAATAGACCTGATCTGTTTGACGGTTCCATATTGATCGTTTTTTCCCTGGATGGCGAGCATGGGGATTTCAATCTTATTCAAATATTTTTCAATATTCCAGTTGATAAATTTGGGAGCAAGCCAGACATCGTTCCATCCCCGGAAAGCATTTTCTGTATTTCCTTTATGATATTTTTCAAGCCGTTGTTTTAAATCTTTGTGTTCATAATAAGATTTTGCCTGCTTTATGCTCTCCACAGACTTTTGTTCGCAAAAAACATGGGCCGCTTCAGTGATCAGGCCTTTGAGTCCTTTTTTATAACGGCTTCCGCTAAAGATTATTCCAATGGACCCGCCATCTGAATGCCCGATGAGGATATAGTTTTGTATGCCGGCTTTTTTTATAATGTTCGGTAGTATACGCAAGGCTTCTTTGTGCATGAAATTTATTTTCCATGGAAGAGGGCAGGGGTCTGAACTGCCATATCCAAACCTTGAAAAAACAAGGGCCGGGCACCCTGTTAGCCCGGACAGTTTTTCCGGGAAATTTTTCCACATCCGGGTACACCCGAGACCTTCATGCAAAAAAATCAGGACAGGTCGGTTTTTTTCTTCTTTCCTATGCCATTGTATTTCGATTTTTTGGGAATTGAGTTTTAAAAAATCTGTCATGTTTTTAATCTGTTATTGGTTTTTGTTTTTCATTAAGGTGTCATAGGCATTTTGGATTTCTTTAAATTTTTTATTGGCAAGAATAGAAAATTCTTCACCCAGATGGGACAGCTTATCAGGATGGTATTTTTTTATGGCTTCTCTATATGCGAATTGAATTTCTTTTTTTGAGGCTTTTGGGTCAATACCAAGAATCTCATAGGGAGTTTGAATCGTTTTTGATGACGTTTTCTTTTCATTGGCCGGGCCGGAAGCCTGCCGGCTATTTTTGTCTGAAGCAAAATCTGAGGTTTTCCGGTTATGGGATTGTTTAAAAAAACTTTGTTTTTTAAACAGAAAATTGGGCAGTTTTCCATATCGTATCAGATAATAAATTACACCGATAACAACACCATCATCAATCCAGCCTACAAATGGCAATAATAGATCCGGAATAATATCCAAGGGGCTGAGCAGATATAAAACTGCAAATATGATTAAAAGGATTTTTAAATAAAAATTCAAATAGTTACTTCCTGTTTAGAACATCAATCATAGTGTAAAGCTTTTTTGGATTGTCAGGTTGTGCAAGTTTTTCATTTAGAAAAAGAACAGCATCAAAGGTTCCGCTGACATAAATATCTCTACCATTGATATTGTGCTTAAATTCAAATAAGGCTGACCCGTCTTTTGCTTTTAAAGTATAGGTATGCCATCCATGACCGGCCAAATGCTCTTTGGGAATTTTCCATTCTTTTTCTTGCAGTTCCGGGTCTCTAACCATTTCAATGTTGTTGACATCAAAATCAGTGCCCAGTTTATTAAAATGTTCCACCATGGCTTTGGCAGTACCTGAAGTGTCTGCTTTCCCTTTCTGGTGGCTTTCAATTATGTTAAGGGTGTATCCCTCAAAAAGATTGGGAAAGGTGTTTGCTGCATATTCCATCATGGCTTGGAACCCTACTATTTGTTTGGCCATATTGGGAGCAATAACGGCCATTGTGGAAGAATCCGACACAAGTTGTTCAAGTTTAACTCTGTCACCACCCGTTGTTCCCATGACAAAGGGGATCAGGTTCTGGGTATAAAAAAGCGCATTTTTATTAACAGCAAAAGGATGCGTATAATCAATGGCAATAAAGGAGGCAAACCTTGATTTAATCTCTTGGATTTTTTTATCCCGGATGTCTGGTTTGACAAGTTCAAAATTAATTGAATCAATTGAGTAGATTTTGTTTTCAATTTCCTGGCCGGTGAGAGAATAGGCAATAACATTAAACCTTTCATCAGCAATGGCAAATTGGGCTATTTTAGCGGCAACATTACCCGGCAGGCCGTTAATCATGAGATTTATTTTTTCCATGTTAAAAGCTCCTTATAGGGTTTGAACAAGATTGGATAATTTGGGAAGTCTGTCCGTATCCAGATCTTTGATAATATTTTTCAATGAGTGTACAGCATTGGGAATATAATGTTCAAAGTGTTTTTTCTTTTTAACCAAACTTAAAAAGCTGAAAGCACCAAGAATTTGTAAATTCCTTGTTAAACAGCAATAATGAAAGCAGTCTAAAAAGTTTAAAGTTTCCTTGGGAGTCAATTTAAATTTATTTGTAGTGTATTGCAAAAGATCTTTTTTTATTTGGGTGTTAAGCTGAACATAGGGGTCAATCAGCAAAGATGCAAGATCATATTGCAAAGGCCCTTGCCGAGCCGATTGGAAATCAATAAAAAAAGGTCTTCCATTTTTTAACATAATATTTCTTGATTGCAGATCCCGGTGCATTAAACCCGTTAACCCGTGTTTCAGTGCATGATCTGCAATATGATTAAATTCATTTAAAAATTCTTGAAACAAAATGGTTTTCTTTAAATATCTTTGAACGAATGCTTCCCAAAAGTATTGGCATTCTTTTTCAATAATAAGTTTTTTTGAATAAGTTTCAGTTTGACAGGTCCATTCTTTTTTAAATCCCTCAAATCCTTTGATGGAAAAATCAATAAGAGTATCTATCACTTTTTTATATAGCTTTACAGTAAACCGGGCATTATTTTTTTGTTTAATCAGAGTCTCAAGATGGACATCACCCAGGTCATCAAGAATAACCATTCCTGAAAGCGCGTCATGGTTCAGGATGCGGGGCACATCTATTTTTTTTGAAAAAAGATGGTTTCCTATATGAACAAAAGCATCAAGCTGTAAATGCTCAACACTATTGGGTATACAAATGCCATGGTCTGATAAGATAAACGATTGATCCTTATATCCTACCCGATACCAATTCCGGTCTGATCCGTCGCCGGCAAGTTTGTCAATCTGAAGTTGTTTAATTTTGTCATATTTAATCTTAAACTGGGCAGCAGAAAGTATCTGAAGTGAAGTCATTGAATAGGCATCTTTTGTCCCGATATCCGACCAGAAGATATTCTTTTCCACAAATGCTTTTACCAGGTTTTTACGACAAAGGTCTTGATATACTTCAATGCTTGTAAAGGCTTTTTTATCCGGGAAATAATCGTAAATTTGGGGAGACAAGACCTGTATGCCTGTAAATGCCAGGGCATTTTTTTTTGAATCAAAGTTTTGGATATATCCATTATCATCGATTTCCACCCTATTGAAGCGGTCAAAATCATGAAGAACAAGGGTGGCCAAAGTATTTGATTTTTTATGAAAAGTATACACCCTGTTCAGATCAACACTTGAAATAATGTCGGAATTAATGACAAAAAAAGGACTATCATTTAAAAATGGTTTTGCATTGGCAATGGCTCCGCCCGTATCAAGGATGACAGGCTCAAAGATTATTTGAATATTAACTTTATATTTAAGTTGTCTTACAAAGGATTCTATCTGATCATGAAGATGATGTGTATTGATAAAAATTTGTTCACATCCAATGTCAACAAGAGTTTTAATGGCATGTTCCAGCAGGGGTATGGATATTATTGTAAACAAAGGCTTTGGTACTTTTTTTGTATGGGGTAAGAGCCTTGTTCCAAATCCTGCTGAAAGAATCAGTGCTTTCATGATTTTAAAATGCAATCAAAAGAATTAACCGGTCAAGAATATTTTTGTAATATTCAATTTGTTCATGATCCTGGGAGCCTGCAATTCCATTTTTGGTAAAATAATTTGCAGCATTTTTATAATTAATCTGTGAAAGGGATTCTTTAAATGTGATGATTTTGGCCTTATAAAGTTTTGTCCCAAGGGATTGAATTTTTTTAACTCTTTCTTTTCCTTCGTGCTTTTCTGCTTTATATTTTTCAAAGTAAAGAAGAGTGGTTTTATAGGATTCAAAAAATGGCTGTAAAAATGCGGCAACCCATTTAAGTTTTCTTAACCCCTGGGAGGTGATGCGATACATATCTAATTCAGATGAATCCGGAACAAGTATTCCATCATTAACAAACCATTTAATACATGTTGAAATATTTTCTTCATAGGTGGTTTCCTCATCAAAGAAAAACTCATCAGTAAATATTTTTTCCAGGAATCTATATCGGCTTACAAGGTCTGAGGAAGAAAATTGAAACCGGTCAGTTTCAAGAATGGCTACGGCAGTGTATGCAAAATGTACAAAAAAGGAAATCACTGAATTTTTGTAATAGTCTAGAATAGCCCGTTTGTTGTCCTTTACAATAAAAATCGTATTTTCAGTGATATCTTTATCATCCTCATCCGCAAGTTCGATAAAATTTCTTAAAATAAAGTCGTTTATAACTGCGTTCAAGGCATTGTCAGGATCAACCAAAAGAGCATCAGAAACTTCTGTCCTCATGAAATTCAATATACTCATATAGGTATCCACACGGGCAATCATTTGTTTTTTTGCAAAACTGTTTTTTGAACAATTTAATACCGCACTTGCGATGATACCGTGTGGAGTGGCCACTGCATTGGTATTTATTGCATTGATTAGCTTGTAACCAAACGTTTTTACAAATTCTATGTATTCTTCTTTTGAGGCTTTTGAAAGATCAATGTTTTTATCCTGGATATATTTTTTTAAGGATATGGGCTCATTAAATTTCATATATACTTTCCCATATTTTTTCTTTAGAAATTTACGGGCATTGATCAGGCCTTTCAATGTTTCTGGTTTCTTTTTACCCCCTTCGATCTCCTTTAGATAGGAATCTTCTTCAAGGACATGATCATAACCTATAAAAATCGGCACAAAATAAAGGTTGTCGCATGCGCCATTATGATAGGCATTAATGAGCATTGCAAGACCGCCGGGCTTTGGGGCCAATAGTTTTCCTGTTCTGCTTCTTCCACCCTCTATAAAAATTTTTATATTAAATCCTTCATAAAGAAGCTTTTCCAGGTATGCTGCAAAAATTTTTGTATAAAGCGGGGCGCCCTGAAAGGTTCGCCTGAGAAAAAAAGCACCGGCACGTCTGAATAAAGGGCCTAAAGGCCAAAAAGACAGATTTTTCCCGGCGGCAACATGGGGGCAGGGCATATTATTTCTAAACATTACATAGGGCAATAAAAGATAGTCCAAATGGCTTTTATGGCAGGGTACAAGGATGAGTGGAGCTTTAGTTGATTTTTCTCTCATCCTGTTGATTTCTTTCTGGTTTAAAATCAGATCATCAAAGATATTTTTAAACACCCAGGTTAACAGCCAATTGGCAAAATTGATGACCTGTAGATTGTAATTTGCAGCAATTTCTTTTATGTAACCGGCAGCTTTTTTATGTGTTTTACTCAATGTAAGGTTGTTTTCCACAGCATATTGGGCCAGGTATTCACGTAAAGATTTTCGGGTTAAGATATCTTCGGTTAGTTCCTGTCTTGATTTTAAAACAGGGCCTGTTATGCTTTTTCTCTGTCTGTTTAATATCTCCACCAGATAACTTCGTAATCTATGGGCCTGGAATTCTGAATCAAGCTGCTCAATTTCAGGTCTGTTGATAAAGTCCTTCAGATTAACAGGGCTTGCCAGTTCAACTCTGATTTTTTCAGGATGCCTTATTATGATATAAAAGCGTTTTATAAAACCTGGTTTTTCATGGGTTCCAAAAAGAATATCCGTTAAAGTGGGTTCCTTTCTCATTGGTTTTGTTACATAAATAATATTTTCAGGAATGATTATGACGGATTTACCAATGCTTTTTTGAAGCTGAATCAAAAGGAAGAGAGGATCCGGGGTTGATTTGATAAATCGTTTATAAAAATCTTCCTCTTCAATCAGGCTGATAAATCCGGATTTGCCGTTTATTAATTGTTTTGTGGCATAATCTGTTGTATAGGCATCTTTGAAATGGAAATGGTGGAAAAAATAATCCAGATGACTAAGAAAAATCCGGAGCAGACGTTTGACCGGTAAAAGAAAAAAGAACCTGAAATCAAATCCTATCTGTGGATAAGGGAGGTCAAGGCTTTTCAACTTAGTATGATAATATAAAAAATCCAGTATTCGTTTGTTTTTGCTGGCATAAACAACTATGCTGTTTTGATCAATATCTTTTATCTTTTCTATATTGTGGTCATCAAAATTAAGTTTATTGATCAATCGTTTAATAAGCTTTTGAATAAAATATCCTGAATTGTCAGGGTAGAAGCACAGAAAGTAATCATATGTGTTACCCAGCATGCATTTGATCATTTTTCGAAGCTTAAGCCTGAAATTTGTAATAAGGTCTTTAAGCTTTTGAAATAATTTCATTAATTAGTCCTTATAAGAATTATTCACTAAATAATATTAATCTCCATAACTATCAAAGGTTAATTGGAATGGCAATCTTAAAATAGTCTTGATAATTACAAATGCCTATGCTATTTTTTTTCATCTTTGTTGACAATTTCTATATCTGTTTAATTGTAAAAGAATAATTTAATATTTGAATTAAAATTTTAGGAGGGTCTCTTTATGAAAACGTTAATTGGCGGAGCTATTGCAGTTCTTCTCGGTGTTGTTGGGATAGCAGTTTGGTTTAATCAGTTTTTAATCCTTTTAGCAGGCTGTATTCCACCTGTTCTTCTTTTAGGTGGCGGGCTTGCTCTTTATCTTGGATTTGACGAACTAAAAGATTCATGGAAAAAAGATGATGGTATTGACGCACCAGAACCC
>JABIYQ010000416.1 GCA_018702715.1 Desulfobacula sp.
CCTGTTTCATCTTTTGTAATAACTCTGCAAGCTGGGTCTCGGCATGATGGATTTTTCGATTATAATCCACTAATTTTAGATGCCAGGATCTGGCAATATCCGGATCAATTTCAGGCAAGACAATCTGTTCCAATTGATGCGGCGAAAGAAAGCGAAATCCACCGCTTGAAACCAGGCGTTTTAACTGCATCTTCACCAGTCGAGACTCCATCAAAAGTGCATAAGCACCAGGAAATGCATTAAATCTCAACACTGCGATCTGCTCGGTGGGATAAATATCGTCTTCCGGGTCATCAGCAAAATAGGCAATCCGTGTATTGTCGGCAAATGTGGACATCACCACATCATATTGTCTGATCCGTTGTTTTTGAAGACGCCACCGCGTTTCAGTTTTATCAGGCAAGGGGTATTTTATGGTCATGGATTCGGAAACATTACCGATCAACAGTACTTTTCCCAGACCCATTGCCACATTTTTTTTGCTTTTTGTATTTATTTTAGACAGCTCTGTCAGGCGGCATAATTGATATTTTTTGATTAACTGACTGCAAAGATAATTTTGCTCAACCTGGCTGATCTGAAGCGTATTCTGAATGTGCACGGGATGAAAAAATTGCCAATGGCATTGGGCTGGATTTTCCCATTCATCCCAGTCAAAATCACCCATCTGTGATTCAACCCATTGTTCAACCTTATGACGGAGCAAAGAAAGAGCAATTTGTGCTTGGGCATACCGATTATAGGCACCAATAAAAACCTGGGACAATTCTTTAAAACTTTCCGGCATTGGGCAGATGGGCATTTGTTTAAGTTTTTTCAAACTAAGTCGGGGCAATGTGCTGATCGCTTCTGTTTCGTTCAAGTACTCCTGATACAGAGGCTGGTTTAGACTGAAACAAACCCAGACTGCATAATCAGGGGGAAGCCCACGTACTAAAGCAAGGTTTGCATCCACCGGATGAAGGCTATGCGATTTGGAAACAAGCGCAGCACTGGCACCGCCCACCTTTTTAATTATGATATCTAATGGCTGAACGCAAAAGGATTTGCCCATCATCTTAGGAGAAGACCAATGCTCGGGTTCAGCGTCAATCCAATATGGCAATATGTTTCGTAACCGAAAAACAGGAGCCGTTTCCACAAGAGGATCATAACTTTCAACCAAAGGATTCCGGCTGACCCGCCAGCCATCAATAAAGCTCTTTGCCATATCGCCCAGACACGGCCAGCTGTCTCCTCTAAAACGCAAAGCAGCTCCGCCGGACAGATAGAGAGAAGGCCTCCAATCGTCATGCTGTGCTATTTGAGCTGCTGAAATTCTTATTATCATAAAAACTTGATCATCCTAAAATTATTATTTGCGAGTATAGACGCAATTGTAAATATCAATTATATAGTTGTCAAGCATTTTTTTAAAAATATTTTTGTGAGTATAGACGCATAGAGAAAAAAATAACAAAGCTCCGTCTATTTTACCACTTTCATGACAGAATTAAATAACCCAAAAAAGATTGTACAACATAAAACGAGACGATTCGATGTGCAGCAGATATCCCCGTATCCTTGTACAAGTCTTAAAAGTTGATTCACTCATTAATGACAAATATGGAAAACAAATATTTATCCCCGACAAAATATCCAAATGTAATTTCGACTTCACTGGGAGATCCTGGAAGAAAAGCAAAGCCGTTTGCTCACAACGAATTGAAAAAATCTTTGGAAGTGATTATCTCAAAATCCAAACAAAAAGGCGGCTCACTCGAAGATATGTTTGCCGACAAGGCCAAAACTTTGAAAGCATCTGTTAATGCAATTTTAGAAGAAATAAAACTGCGTGAAGATTTGAATGCTTCTCAGTTTAAAAAAATCAATGGTGAGATATGCCGGCAGCACACGGAGTTGATGCAGTTAGAAAATCTTAAGGGCCATTATTCTTTTAATCTTACAAAATATCTAAGTGAGGCAAAGACAAATATAGAAACGAATGTGCTTGAGCTTGAGAAGGAAAAACGAAAAGAGGGGTTGGAGTGTTGGCGTGATTTGATGTTTTTAAAAAAATATCTGATGGTCTCGTTAAAGGATTATTGGGAGTTAGCGAGAAAGAGAGGGGCGCTGGAAAGAAAAATAAAATATTGATGTAAGCATCCTCTTTTCCATCCTTAAAAAATGAATCCTCAAAAAGAAATTGAAGCCCTCTGTAAAAAGTTAAAACCCGTTATAGGGGACCAGGCAGACATGCTCTGGCACATGTATTTGGCTGAAGATATACAAAACAGGAACAAGTTTGCCCAAGACATAGAAATAATCGCTGAAAAATATCTCAAAGAAAAGCCATTAGAGAATCAGCAGGTGTTATTAGAACCACCATCCAAAAATGATTCAAAAGGGGATTTCCTCCTCGGAGATATCATTTATAACAAAAAGAAACACGGTTCCCTTTATTTAAAACCGGAAGACTTTTTAAAACAGGTTGGGATATTCGCGATCACCGGTGAAGGGAAAACAAACTTAGCATATCTTTTGGCGTTACAACTTGTAAAAACCAAGACCCCTTTTATGGTGATAGACTGGAAGCGTTCGTGGAGAAATCTTCTTTCGCTTGAAAAAAAGCATCCGGAATTAAAAAATGTTCAGGTTTTTACAATCGGCAGGGATACCCTGCCTTTTTTGTGGAATGTTTTCAGGGCGCCACCGGGAACAGATAAAGATTTCTGGGTTGGAACAATTTCTGATGCACTTGAAAGATCACATCTTTCAGGGCCAGGTGTTGCTTATTATTTTAACAAAATTTATTCAAAAGTATACCGGGGTATACCAGAAGATTTTCACCCTAATTTTTTTGATGGTTTAAGAGAGATAAAAAATATCAAAGTCTTTGGCAGAGAGGCAAACTGGAAACAGACTGCGATGAGAATTTTTCAATCGTTTACTCTTGGGAAAGTTTCAAAGGTTTTTAATGCAAGAAATCCAGTCAAACTTGAAGAGTTGTTAGATAAACCGGTGATTCTTGAACTGGATTTGGAAATGCCAAAGCCGTTGAGAATGTTTTTTTCTGAAATGATTTTGAGATGGATTCATCTTTATCGGTTGAGCCGGGGGGAAACTGATAAATTAAAACATGTTTTGTTTTTAGAAGAGGTGCACAACCTTTTTGCGCACACTTCCTTTAATAAAGATAATTCAAGTATTGAAAATCTGTACAGGGAGATCAGAGGTTTCGGGCAGGGTATTGTCAGTATCACACAGCACCCCAGTCTTTTGCCGATTGAACTTTTAGGAAACTGTCATACTCAGATTTATCTTGGGCTCCAACACAAAGACGATATTGAAATGGCAAGGAAATCCTTGTTCTTAAATTATGATGAGGACCCGTATTTTAATATTCTTAATGTTGGGGAGTGTATTGTTAAGATTAAGAATAGAGTTGAACCTTGCCTGGTTAAAACGCCTCTGGTGCCGGTTAAAAAAGAGTTAGTGACAGATGACTGGTTAAAGGCATTTAGTTTGAGTTCTCAGTTTTGGGAGCATTGCTGGAAGAAGGATGAAAATAATTTTGTATCCTTGAAAAAAGATATTCAGGACATTTTGGATAGAAAAGTTGCATTTACAAAAAATTTGAAAAAGGAAAATACCCGGGGGAATTTTCAGGGAAAAACAGGAAGGAATACCACTGTTTCAACGGGGAAATTGTTAAGGGTGAAGTCAAAAGCAGGTAGTTTATTACCTGTTAATAGTATGAAGGATAAAAGAAAATACCCTGATAAATTGGGGGCACAGCATAGGCTTCTTATTGATATTCTTACTCATCCGTTTACAACTATTACCCAGAGATACAAGAGATTGAAATTGCATTCAAAACTTGGAAATAAATGCAGGAAGGATTTAATCTCAGAAAAGTGTGTTCAGCCAAGAAAGATTATTACCGGGAAGGGTTGGATTACGCTTTTTGAATTGACGAGAAAGGGGAAAATGGTTTTAGGTGATTTGGGATACGCATTTAAGAATGAGAGCGAGGGGGTTGTTCATAAATTTTGGAAGCATGAGGTCAGCAAATATTATAAGGATTTGGGTCTGGATGTTCGGGTTGAGGAATATTATGTGAATGGGAGGCCGGATATTATTGTTAATAA
>JABIYQ010000247.1 GCA_018702715.1 Desulfobacula sp.
TATATTGATTTTCTTTTTATCCTTTCTACCACTTATTTGTTCTGCACAGGAATACACAGTAGGAGAAGGTGATGTTCTGGATATCAATGTCTATGAAAACAAAGATTTATCTACAACGGTCAGGGTTAGCTCGGACAGCACAATACGGGTACCGCTTGTAGGCGAAATTTCCATAAAAGGCCTCACTGTTTCCCAGATTTCTGCTAAAATTGAAAAGTTATTTGCTGATGGTTATCTTGTAAGTCCCCAGGTGGATGTGTTTATTGCAGAACATCGAAGCAAGAAGGCGACTATTTTAGGCCAGGTTAATAATCCCGGGCAATATGAACTGCGGGGCAAAGTTACATTTTTAGAATTTATTTCAAAAGCTGGCGGGTTGACTTCAGATGTCGGCAGCACTGCAACCATAAAACATTCAAGTGCATCCGGCATCAATAAAGATCCAGTTGTTATAAAACTGGACAAACTAATTAAACAAGGGGACACATCTTTAAACATTACCATACAGCATAATGACAGCATCTATATTTCAAAGGCGAAAACCTATTATGTTTCCGGAGAAGTTAAGAGACCCGATTCCTATAAGTATGAAAAGGAAATTACCGTTATCAAGGCGATTACCATGGCAGGCGGATTTTCGAAAATAGCGGCTAAAAATAAGGTTAAAATCATTCGAATGATAGACAATAATAAAACTATTTATAAAAACGTTAACATGGACGAACCAATCCTTCCGGATGATGTTATTGTGGTGCCTGAAAGTTTTTTCTGATGATGAATGAGAAAGAAATACATTTAAGAGACTACTTAAGAATTATCAGCAAAAGGAAAGGCACGATTTTCACCTTTTTTATTCTAACCCTGTTAATCGTCATCATTGCCACATTTACAGCCACACCCTTGTATTTTGCATCTACTAAAGTCATGATAGAAAGGAATACTGCCGGAGCTCTTACAAGCAGCTATAGATACACGCCCTATGATCCTGAATTTATTGAAACCAATAATCAATTGATAACAAGTTCCGCCGTCCTGGAAAAAGCAGTTAAAAGTCTGAATCCGGAAAAAATTTATGATACATTTTTTGCGAAAAAAGAAGAAAAAAAATCTTATATTTCTTATTTTACCGGATGGACAAAAGATCAATATATTTCATTTAAAGAATTGATCGGTATTGAAAAGCTGGCATCTGAATCAATTGATAACGATATTGTAGAAAAATCAATCCCTGACAAGCCGGATATCACGCTTTCAAAAGCCAAGATTCTTGAAGGTATTATTAAAAATAATATTTCAGTATCGCCTGTTGAAAATTCAAGGATTCTTCAAATCGGTTATATGTCTGATAATCCAGCTGTTTCAGCTCAAATAGCAAATTCTGTTGCCCAGGCGTATATTGATGAACTGGTTGATATGCAGATGGAGGTTTCCGGTTACAGTATCGGCTGGATGAAAAAAAAATCGGAAATACAAAGGATTAACCTTGAAGAATCGGAAAAGGAATTATACGAATATAAGAAAAAACATGACATCGTAATGGTGGAAGATAAGATCACTGTTTTACCGGAAAGACTTTCAGACCTTTCCAGGAATCTGACGGTTGCTGAAACAAAAAGACAAGAGCTGCTGGCCATTTACAATCAGGTTAAAAATATCAGAAAAGGGCAGCTTGAAACGATTACGGTAATAGCAGAGGCTCCATCAATTAAATCCATTAATCTGCAAATTCAAATCATTCAGCAAAAAATATCAGAGCTGTCTAAAAAATATGGTCCTAAGCATCCCAGAATGAGCACAGCCAAAAATGAACTGACCACCCTTAAAAATGCAAAATATCAGGAGCTTGGCAAAATTGTACAGACAATAAAAAATGAGTACCTGCTTGCACAATCCAATGAAAGGGATTTAAAAGAACTGCTGGCCCAGACCAGGTTTGATGCAGCCAGGTTTGGTGAAAAATCAATTCAACTGGGTATTCTTCAACGCAAAGTGGATACCAACCGCTATCTTTATGATGCGCTTGTAAAAAAAATGAAAGAAAGCGGAATTACTGAAAGAAGCCAGGCCGTCAATGTATGGGTAATTGAAAAAGCACAACTGCCTGAATATCCTGCTAAACCCAGAAAAAAGAGGAATATCCTGCTGGGTATAATTCTGGGATTGTTTGGGGGACTCGGGCTTGCCTTTTTTTTAGAATACCTTGATAATACTGTTAAAACGCCTGAAGATGTTGAAGAAAAATTTGATATCCCGGTTATAAGCACAATTGATTTTCTAAAAGACAAAGAACAAACCATTATTCAAAATGTGCTTAACGATTCATCATCATTGATCGCAGAAAGTTTTGAGGGATTGAGAACTTCCATAATGCTCTCATCTGGTGATAATCCTTTAAAAACGATTCTTATCAGCAGCATCATACCGGGAGAGGGGAAATCTTCCATCAGTGCCTGTTTAGCAATAACCACTGCCCAGTCAGGAAAAAAGGTATTATTGATTGATGCAGACATGAGAAGACCTGTGCAGCATAAAAACTTAAACCTTGAAAATACATCCGGGTTAAGCTCTTTTCTGGCCGGGGTTTCAGATGCAAAGGGGCTTGAATTAAATTCACCCATAGAAAATCTCGATGTTATTACTGCAGGTCCGATCCCTCCCAACCCGTCAGAGCTTTTAGACTCAAAAAAATTCGTCTCCCTGCTTTCCGATGCTTCGGAAATTTATGACAGAATTATTATTGATACCCCGCCTCTGGCAAGTGTGACTGACCCCATTATTTTAAGCCAGCACGTTGATGGATTCATCATTGTAACCTGGGCTGGGAAAACCACCTATGAAATGCTGGGCAATGGATTAAAAAAACTCAAAGAAGCTGATGCTCCCATCACAGGTCTTGTGCTGAACCGGTTCAGCGCTAAAAAAAGTGGTTATTATTATAATTATGGTGATTATTATTACGCATCAGATTCATAATTAATATGTCATTAAAACTATCCAAAACTTTATTTTTCTTTTTATTTATTTTCGCCCCTCTGGCATTTGGAACAACTGAGCCATGGTCCTATGCAATTATGGAGACCACAGCTTCTCTGGCCCTGGTCTTTTTTTTTATTTTTATTCTGAAAGATGAAAATAAATTATACCATGTCCCCGGCATTGTTCCCTTATGTATTTTTCTTTTGTATATATTTTTTCAACTGATTCCGCTTCCCCCTTTTTTTGTTAAATTTTTATCACCTGAAATATTTAATATCCATCAAACAAATAATTTGATAACAAATACAGATTCATGGATGCAGTTAACTGTTTATCCAAAGGCGACATTATCTGAATTTTTCAGATATTCCACCTATGTAATGTTCTATATATTGACTGTTCAATTGCTCGTCAAAAAAGAAATGCTCCAGTCCACTGTCTTTACAATTATGATTTTTGGCGGGCTTCTTGCCTTTTCTTCTATCCTTCAGTTTTATCTTACCGATGACATGGCATTATGGTTCAGGCATGTTCCAATCAATGCACTGGTAACAGGACCCTATGTAAATCACAATCATTATGCCGGGTTAATGGAAATGATTTTTCCCATTGTTCTCGGTCTTTTTTTCTTTTACAGGCCAAGAATTGGAAACAAAACTTTAATAAAAGGAATCTTAGAAATATTAAGCCAGGAAAAGGCCAATATTCATATTTTGATCGGAACTTCGGCATTATTAATCGTTGTTTCCATATTTGTCAGCCTTTCCAGAGGTGCCATGATCAGCACATGCCTGTCCTTGATGGTGTTCACCTTTTTCCTGCTGAAAAAAAAAATAAGCAAGGGAAACACCATATTGGTTCTCACTGTCATAATATTAACCGCAATTTCCATTGGATGGTTTGGGTGGGACCAGATAATTGATCGGTTTGCCTCATTGAAAAATTCCCAGGGCGTAATCTATGAATCCCGGCTTGACTTCTGGCAGGACACCAAGGATATTATCAGCCATTATAAAGTCACGGGATCAGGTATGGGCACTTATTCGCATATTTATCCTTTGCACCGATCAGTGGTAAGTGATCTGTTTTTGACCCATGCACACAATGATTATCTTGAACTTCTGGCAGAAGGCGGTGTGATTGGCTTTTTGTTAGCTGCCGGGTTTCTGATAACCTTTTTTTTTAAAACATATAAAATGTTTGCAAAAAGAAGGGATGCTTTTTCAATTTATCTTTATATGGGCAGCATAACAGCGATGGCTTCAATCCTTTTTCACAGTTTTACGGATTTCAACATGCATATTGGTGCAAATGGGCTGTGGTTCTTTTTTGTCGCCGGTATTGCCGTTTCTGCAGCCAACACCGGCATAAGGGTACAAAGCCGCCAGACAAGACTTCTATCCTTAACTTCAAATAAAAAAAAACTGGGCCTTGGTTTCATCATTTGCATGATCACTATTTTTACATTTTTATTTAATACTTCCAATTTATTAGGTATTTTCTACTATTCAAATATCAAAGATTCCAGTATGAGTGCAGACACTCCAAGAGAAGTGATTCAAAAAATAGAAAAAATTGCCAATTTTGCTTCAAGGGTTGACCCGTTTCAGGCAGACTATCCATTTACACAAGCAAACACTGCCTGGTTCCAGAATGAAATAAAAAAATCAGAAAATCATTTTATCGCTTCCCTTAATCTTGATCCCTTAAATTCTAGGTATTTGAACAGATTTGCTACTTTCCTGGCCCGGCAGAATGATTCAAAGAGAGCAGAAATCGCCTTTGAAAAAAGCATGCTTTATGAGAAAAGCAACCCGGAATATACCTTTCAATACGCGGTATGGTTATTTGCAAACAAAAAGCTTGAACAGGGTCTTGAATTCATGAAACAGGCTTTGAGTCTGGATGATAAATTTATCGAGCGCGCCTTAACCACTATGATTGTCTCGGGAATAGACTCAGATAAAATTGAACAGGCAATTCCGGATAAACCAGGGCCATCCATTGCCTTTGCCCAGTTTTTATATGATACAGGAAACATACAGGCAGCCATTGATCGATATATTGGTTCACTTGATTTAATTGAAAACCGGAAAATTGAATCTTTTCAATATCGACATCATAACCAAATAAACATTACACGATCCCATTTTTTAACAGTTTTTCGATTTTTTAACAAACACAATGATCTTAAGAATGCAATGCTTACAATGGAAAGAGCTGAAAAAGCTTTGCCCATGGATGCTCTTATCAAAGTTGTTTTTGGTGATTTATATTATGAGCAGGATATTTTGTATAAAGCCCTGGAAAAATACGAACATGCGCTTTTACTGGACCCTGTGAACAAAAGAGCATTAAAAATGGTCAAAAAAATCAATCGCTGATATGCGCCTCTGCAAATTGTGCCAGGACTTCATGAATTCGCTGGGGAGGAGAAACAACAAAATAATTTTCTGCCACAGCATGGCCGATCTCATGGGCCACGACTCTTAAAACTGCATTATTAGCTGAAAAAAACACCCGGTTTCTGGAGGGTGAGTAAAAAGCGATATAACCCACCTTTACATTGTAGATTTTGATAAATTCCTTTTGAACATCTTTTACCCCTGGGAGAATCACCACGGAAAACTTGAATTTTGGAGGGAACATATCCAGTACACGCCTTGCTTTTGCAGCAATAAATTCAAGCTTTGCGGCCACTTCACTTTCTATGGAATCGCCGCCCTTGATTTTTGACTTAAGACGTCCCATGTTCAACTTTTTATTAAATGTTCTCAGAGTATTCTTATCAAAATATGTAATGGTGACAGTTTTCCCTCTAATTTCAAAAGCGACACAATCCAACGGGAAAGAAAAAAACATTACCATAACAACCAATAAATATATGGATTTAATACGAATCATAAGAAATTGTTTCCTATACTTTTTTCCGGGAAAATGTATAGCTGTTTATCTCGGTTAAAACCTTTTTTTGACTGTCCAGTATTTGATTTAAAAAAGGTTCAGCCCTGCTGATATCCATATCAGTATCTTTCATAATTTTTTTTAATTGATGGACTGAAATTTCGATATTTGAATTCGCGGCTTCAATTACAGACAGTTTTTCAGATAAGCCTGAATTAAATTGATTTATCAGATCTGCCAGTTCTTTTCCTTCATCCTTGGGCCGCAATATAATCTGGTCGGAAATATCCCCATCTATCATCTCTCTGAAACTTCTTCTAAAACGGAACACAGGTCCTGCTACCCTGTGGGTTAAAAACAAAGTAGCAACGACTACAAGTCCGCCCCCGACAACAACGAAGACCCATTGGGCACTGAGAATTTTTTTGAACAGAATAAATGGGGTAACCCCTAGTTGAAGCTGGTAATCATCATAGGAAATGGAAAGCGTGTTGGAAGAAAAAAAGCTGAATACAGCCATGAACAGAAGGCTTCCAATTGCAGCAATAATAAAATAATTAAAAATATAACGCCCCTGAAATTCTTTATTGATGAAATAATTTCGTCGTTTAAACTGTTTCATTCATTTTTCCTCCAAATTTCTGCTGCGTTTCTCATTTTATCATACCATTCATCCATGAGCTGTTCTTTTTTTTTGTCCTTGATATAACCAGTGACATATTCAATATCAAATTCTTGCGTTTCATTGGAGTTTTCTATCTTCTGAACCTTATCAAGTTTGTAAATATAAACCTGGAAATCCATGGATGTGAGATCATTGGCAATGGGTTTTGAAACCTCCCCGACACCTAAAGTCATCACCATAAATTTCAGGTCATAGGACAGGTCAGGAAAAGCAGCTTCAATTTTTTCAATGGTTTCATTGGTTCTATTTTGTGCATCTTTCATGCTCGGGTAAATCTTTTTAGTCAGAAAAAATTTATTTTGACTAGCTGCCTTATATTTTGCAATATCTTCTTCTGTAACATCTACCTGCATTGCATCCAGTTTTCGGTCCAGAAGGATTTTTATCAATGACTGCTCATAAAAATTTTGAACTGACATCCGGAAGGCTTTTTCCTTGTTAATCTCCAATTTGACTGCTTCCTGAATAAAAAGCTGCTTTTCAATGATCTCCTCAATGAATTGGTCTTGATCCATGTGGTGAGGTTTCTTGACCAGCATGTTTTTAAATTCTTTTTCGGAAATCACCCTGTCATTTATGGATAAAAACGGTTTTGTGATTTCAACCTTGGAAGTAAACACCCCATAGGCTACTAATCCGGAAAAGACAATCATGATCGCCATAATGTAGTAAAGATACTTCATATTTGTCGTGTCCTTTAATTAAAATTAATCTTTAAAAATCAAACGACCTGTATTTCTTTCCACCTGAATGCACCGGTCATCAAGAAGCCATTGCATATTATAGTCTTTAATATTCGTTATTTCAAGTTCGGGAAGACCATTGACTTTCAGCCATTCCCTAATAATCGGTTTTTGCTCAGGGTCCTGGGCTCTTGCAGTAAATATCTTAACCCTTATGCCATTATTAATCAATTCTTTAACCAGGGTCAGCATAGCAGGAACAGGATCACCAATTTCATCGAACGGGGAAGTTCTGTCATAATAGGCTAATGTTCCATCAAGGTCAATACCTGTCCAGAGTCCGGGCTGTTTTTTACTTCCAGAAGTAAAGGATTCATTCCCATCAACATTTATGGAATATTCTTTTGTACTTTCTTCTTTAGCCCTTTTTAAATATTTTTTTATTGAATTTAACATAATCTTTTATATAATATAATACTACCTGAAAATAAATAAAAAGGAAGCGGTCTTTTGAAAAAAGTTATATTATTCATTTTATTGTCATTATCTTTTTCTACAATAATTTATGCAGAAACTGCAAAAGGACTCTTTGATAATGGCGTTCTCTACTTCAAACAAGGTCAGTACCAAAAGGCGGTGGATGAATTTACTAAACTGATTGAAA
>JABIYQ010000580.1 GCA_018702715.1 Desulfobacula sp.
ATGGCAACCGTCAAAAGAGAAAAAAAAGAAAACTCAAATTTTGGCGACATAGCCAATAGGCGCATTACTACTGCAACTTCTTAAACGAATGGCTTTAAATCTTAAACGAATGCCATTGCTGCAAGAGGAGAGATAAATCCGGCCAAAAGACTTGGAATTCTCATACTGTTCCATTGCTTTACCAGAGTACCGCTTTGGGGCATATCAAATATAGGCAGAATGACCTGGGCTCCTTTTGCTTTTGCCTTCATAAGTGCAGAGGAGAAATCTGAAGTACCTGTAGGAAAACTTTCTTGTCCCACAACTTCCCATCCTGCTTTTGCAAAATAAACCTTGTTTGTAATTTCACCGGTTTTTCTTGCCCAGGCAACATCCTGGTTCATAATATATACTTTGTTAAATCCATATTGTTTTTTAATAAACCCCATGGTGCCGGCGAGATATTTAACCAGATATTTTGCATTGAGGCAGGATCTGAATATATATTTATACTTTTCAGGATCTTTCTTTATTTTTCCCTCGGATGCAGGAGACATGGCGATCGTACCGATTAAGGGTACTTTGTATTTGGCAATAATATCCATCCCTGCCATTAAAGCCTCTGATCGAAAAGGCCCAACAATTAATGCAGTGGGTTTTTTCTCCAGAATAATTTTTTCCAGGCCTAAAAGGGCTTCAGGAACCGGTACTCCAGGAGCAGCGTCCCTTATGTCTATTGATTCTACTTTGAATATTCTATTATCATTCCCTACTTTTACGCCGCCTTTTTTGTTTATTTCTTCAACAGCCATCTGGACTGATTTAAGGCATTCTTTTCCTTCTAAAAAGCCGGTTGAAGTGGGAACTCCAATAACGATCGGATCAGCCGCCCATATACTTGGTACAAAAAGAAAACATAGTACGATAAACTGTATCATGCATACGGTAAAAAATTTTCGCGTTCTCATGGTGATGCCTCCTTGTTACGGGTTAGAATATTGAATTGCTTATAAAAATAACACTTAAAAAAAGTGCTTGTTCTGTAAGTTAGAAAGATAATTAAAATATGTAAATCAGTGATGTCACTAAAAAACCATAGGTAAATCACCTAGTGGGATTAAAAATAGACATAATTCACAGCACCGAAATTATACATTAATTTATAAAAAATACTAAGAAAAAATCAAAAAAGATCAGTTTCCAGCCATAGAACCGCATAGCGTACCATTTCACCACTGGTTTTCAGACCCAGTTTGCTCTTAATTCGTTCCCGGTGGGCCCCAATGGTTTTAACGCTCAAATTCAGCTGGGAAGCGATCTGCCCGGATGAGAATCCCTTTCCTATCAATTGAAATATTTCCAGTTCACGATCCGTCAAATTCTGTACAGAGGATCCCTGATCCGGAAAAGGCTGATCCCCCATTTTATTTACGATACGTTCCATGATGCGCTGACTGATATATTTTTTCCCGGCAAATATCTGCCTGATCGCCTTTATCACTGATTCTATGGCTTCGTGTTTCATTACATACCCTTTGGCACCTGCCAAAAGGCATCGCTCGGCATGGAGAGATTCTTCATGCATTGACAATACCAGAACAAAAATTTCCTTATGGTATTTATTTAGTTCTTTAAGCAATTCCATCCCATTACTATTCTTTAATGAAAGATCAAGGATTACCAGTTCCGGGTTTTCAGTTTTGATAAGCTCCCTTGCCTCGGGTACATCTTCTGCACTTCCACAGACAACAAAATCCTTTTCCTGGTCGATCAATTCGCACATACCCATTCGAAATATGGGATGGTCCTCCACAATCAGTATTTTCCTCAAGGCTTCCATACATGAATCAATCCTTATTTCATATCGCTATATCATATAAAAGATGGCTATATCATTTTAATATGGCCATCTCGCTTTCCATTTCCAATAAAACTATAGTCCCCCCCTGATCGGATTTCTTAATTTCAAGGAAAGCCTTTATTCTTCTGGCCCTGTAGTTCATAATTTTTAATCCCATTCCCTTGCCCATGGCATGTTCACAAATCCCTTTGCCGTCATCTTTGATGATGAGTCTAATTTTATTACTTTGATTTGAAAAATAAATGGAAATATTTTTTGCGTCAGCATGCTTGACCGCATTGTGAACTGCTTCATGGGCAATATAGTACGCATGGGTGGCAATGGTATTATCCCTAAGGGGGTTAAACTCATCATAAACTACATTGGATTGATCACAGTCTAAATGACAAGTGATACCAAACACATCCTCTACATATCCCGCAAGTTCCGACAACGAAGAATCAAACCCGTTATTAACTATATCTGCCGGGCAAAGTCCCCTGGACATCAGACGGGTTTTCTGAATGGATTCTTTGACAAGCAATCTTATTTTATCCGCATAATCTGCAGTATCCGATAGTTTATTTTTCAGTTTTTGTTTTAATATTTCAATAAGAACTTCTATTCCTATAAGCTGTGGGCAAAGATCATCGTGAAGATCAAAGGCAATTTTCTGTCTTTCCCTTTCCCGCATATCCAGAAATTCCTTTTCAAGTAGTCTTGCCTTTGTTTGATCCTCAAGTGCGACAAGGATGCACATTTCCTCCCATATTTCCAGGACTTCCGCTGAAAGAACCCCTTGCCGGACTTCTCCTGAGGTCCTGCAAAAATCAATCTCATAGTTTCGAAGACTTTTTTTCTCTTTAAATAACTTGAACAGCCTTTGGCCTTCTTTTTTATTTCTAAAAAATTCCAGATCTATCAGGCCTTTGCCTAAAACATTTGCTGAATCATAACCTGTTAGCTTTAGAAAGCTTTCATTTACATTGATCAATTGTCCGGTTTCAATATTGGCCAGGAACATGCCGCTGGGATTAGAATGAAATGCTTTTGAAAACATTTCCTCTGATAAAAAAAGCGCTTTTTGGGATTGAATCCTCAGGGTAACATCTCTTACCACGCCACTAAACCCTGTCTGGTATCCATTTTTATCTGAAATCGTGGACAAGGAAATTTCAGCAAACCGGTTTGATGAGTCTTTTCTTTTTAATTCCCACTCAACTATTCTATCGTTTTCCCCTGAAATTCCAATTGAATCAAAATTTTCTGTAACCCCGTTTGAATCTTTGATATCAAATATATCTTTGATATTTGTCATTAAAAGCACTTCTTTGGAATACTTGGACATGGTTAACATGGAATGATTGAAAAATGTAAAATCACCTTTCAAGTCCACCTCAAAATATCCTTCATGAATGCATTTTAGAATGGATTTATATTTCCATTCGCTTTCCCGCAATGCATCGGCAGTAAATCGATGTTCGGATATTTCAGATTTTAAACTGGTATTGTATATTTCAAGCTTTTCCATAAAATCATTAAAATACATGGAAAGCTTACCGATTTCATCGGAAGATTTTACATGCACCCGGGTACTTAGATCTCCTGATGCCCCCATGGCAAAATTATTCATCAATGCCCCTAAGGGTTTAATAATCAAATTGCTTAACCATAGGGATGTCAACAGCACAAGAGACAGCATAATGAAAATACTCACAATGACTATCTTTTTTACAATTTTGAGGATGGAATAAAATTCATCAGAATACACAGAAGATGCAACAATCCAGTCATATTCAGGCAAATAATTGAATATGACAATTTTTTTTCTAAACTCTTTTTCATTGGCATTCTTCCATGTATACGTCAGCCGTCCTGTCTTTAGCCGGGTTATCTCACGTATAAAATAATTGCCTTCCCCATCCTTTGCGTCAAAAAAATTCCCTTTAAGGGTTGGATGAATAATTACATTTCCTTTGCTGTCGATTACATAGGCATAACCGGTTTTACCAAATTTCAATGCCAGAATACTTTCTTGAAAATCATTTA
>JABIYQ010000073.1 GCA_018702715.1 Desulfobacula sp.
AATTGCTTGGTAATTGTCTTGATATTTCCCAAGAACTTGCTTTGGTATCTTCAACCGGTGTAATTGGTGCAAATCTTCCCATGGATAAATTTGAGGCTGGAATTCCAAAAATTGTCCAACTGCTTTCTTTTGAGGGCATGGATAATTTTGCCGATGCCATCCTTACAACAGATACCCATCGGAAAATTGTAAAAAAAACTGAGAAAATTGGGAATAAATCATTTTCAATAATGGGATTTGCTAAAGGCTCTGGAATGATTCGTCCGGATATGGCCACAATGCTGGCATACATTGTAACAGATGTAGATATTTTGCCACAGGATTTAAATATATGTTTAAGCGCTGCCAATGAAAAGTCTTTTAACAGGATTACAATTGATGGCGATACCAGCACCAATGATACCCTTTTGGCTCTTGCAAACGGTAGCTCCAAAATTAAAATCAATGATACAGATTCTAAAATAGTATTTCAAAATGCTCTGGATGAAATCTGTTTTCAACTGGCTAAAATGGTTGTCAAAGACGGGGAGGGTGCCACAAAGTTTATACAAATTATTGTTAAAGGAGCTAAAACCAAAAAAGATGCATTTAAGGCATCTGAAGCCATTGCCCATTCCAATCTGGTAAAGACGGCTATTTATGGAGAAGATCCAAACTGGGGAAGGATCACTGCAGCGGCCGGCCGGTCAGGTGCCATGGTTATTCCTGAAAAGATGGATCTTTTTTTTGATGAACAGCCTTTGGTTTTAATGGGTAGTTGGGTGGGGGCTAAAGCTGAAAAAAAGACAGCCAAGATTATGAAAAACAATGAAATCACAATTACACTGGATCTTAACCTTGGACAAGAAACCGACTATTTCTTCTTTTGTGATTTCAGTGAAGAGTATGTGAAAATCAACGCGGAATACAGGTCATAAGATGCGGCTTCAAAAATATCTGGCCCATGCAGGGATTTGTTCCAGAAGAAAAGCCGAAGAACACATTTTAAACGGTCGAGTAAAAGTCAACCAACAGATTGTAACTGAACTTGGAACAAAAATTGATTCTAAAAAGGATATCGTTTTTTATAATAATGAAAGGGTTATCTTAAAAGAAAAAATGCCTAAAATCTATATTGCCCTGAACAAGCCGGTGGGCTATGTCTCATCTTGTTCACAGCAGCAATCAAAAATTATCCTTGACCTGATCGATATTGATGAGCGAGTGTATCCAATAGGCCGACTTGATAAAGATTCAAAGGGACTTTTGCTTTTGACCAATGATGGAGATCTACACAATAGATTATCCCATCCTTCTTTTAATCATGAAAAAGAATATATTGTGACCACTATTCATCCATTATCTGAAACATTTTTAATGGAGATGGCTAAAGGCATGATCATTGACAAAGTCATAACTAGAAAAGCAAAAGTAAAGCGTCTTTTAAAAAATAAATTCAATATTGTTTTAAAACAAGGCAAAAATCGTCAGATTCGCAAAATGGTTGGAAAAAGCGGGAACAAAGTTGATTCACTGAAAAGAGTCAGGATAGCCAATATCTATCTTGAAAATTTACAAGAAGGAAAATGGCGTTATTTAACCCCTATAGAAATAAAACTATTAACTGATTGATTGAATCCCAATGGTTTTTCTTATTTTTTCAAGAAAGGGAACAGAAAATTCTCTTGCTTTTATTGAACCTTTTTTAAGAATTTCATCAATATCAGATGGATTTTCCATAAGCTCTTCGTAGGATTTTCTTGGATTTTTCAATATTTCATCAATATATTCAAAGAGTTCCTGCTTCATAGTTCCCCATGCAATACCCTGCCTGTAACGATTTGCAAGATTTATAGTTTCCGATTTACTTGCAAATGCCTTGTATATTGAAAAAAGCGTGCATGTATCAGGATCCTTGGGTTCGTCCGGTCCAAGGGAATTGGTTTTTATTTTCATAATCAATTTTCTAAGACGTTTTTGCGTGTCAAACAATGGAATAAAATTATGATAGCTTTTACTCATCTTCCGCCCGTCAAGACCTGAGAGAACAGAAGAAGTCTCGTCCACAACAACTTCGGGAAGAATAAATAATTTTTTATAAACATGGTTAAATCTTGCTGCTATATCTCTTGTCATTTCAAGATGCTGAACCTGGTCCTTTCCAACAGGAACTTTTCTGGCATTAAACATCAGGATATCTGCAGCCATAAGTATGGGATATGAAAAAAGGCCCATGGTTATGCCTTTATCAGGTTCTTTATTTCCTTGTTCTTCATTTTCAGATACTGATGCTTTATAAGCATGGGCTCTGTTCATCAATCCTTTTGCAGTAAGACTGGTGAGAATCCATGTCAATTCAGGTATTTCAGGGATATCAGATTGGCGATAAAAAACACAGTTATCATAATCCAGACCTAAAGCGATCCATGCAGCAGCAATCTCAAGGGCAGATTGTCTTCTTAGCTTAGGGTCATGATTCTTAATCAAAGAATGATAATCCGCAAGAAAATAATAGGATTCAAGTTCTGGGTTTTTACTTGTTTCAACTGCCGGGCGAATGGCACCAACATAATTACCAAGATGTGGCGTACCGCTTGTCGTGATACCTGTTAAAAAATCTGCATTTTTCATTTTCAATAATTCCTGAAGTAAATATTTTTTTAAATAAAGGGGATTAACAAAAAGTAAGGGTTTAATCAATAAGTTTGTTTTTCTTTGCATACTTTGTGGCAAACTGTATTTCTTCTTTTTTTGTTTTCAATAGTCCATCCAATTTGACGTTTAAAACCTGATTGAGAATGGTACTAAAAACCGGTCCTGAATGTATTCCTATTTTCAATAAATCTCTGCCTTTAATATATGGTTTTATATTTCTTTGGTGCGTATAAAAATTCGAAATGGCTTTTTTAATGGCCTGCTTTTTTGAAAGAGCCATCATATATAAAATGTATTCCGTATTAAAATTAATTAAAGCCCAATACAGATCTTGCCTGGAAAAAGAAGATGATGAACTTTCCAGAACAAATAGCTGTTTTTCAGCCTTATATCTCATATCAAAAAGAATAGTGCGCTCTTTTGGCGGTACTTTGAGCCTTTTACAGATTTGTTCACAGACATTAAAAGAACAGCGGTTCAATAGAGCCATAAAATAAACAGACCACCTTGGATATTGTTCATCAACAAATAAAAGATCATGCCAGGACAAAATCTTGTTCACAGACTCAAGCAATTGATATGTATTGGGGATAATTGTCAAATCTTTATGAAGAACTTTTTCAAGGCCGTACACCTCCATTGTTCTAATGGCAGGAATGGGGTTTTCCTCTTCAAAGATTTGTTTTAATTCCGATAATACCCTAAGGCCGCTTAGATTCTTAAAACAATCTATCCGAATAGCATTTTTAATTAAATTTGAAGTTACTTTTCCAATTTTAAATCCAAATCGGTTTGAAAATTTAATTGCTCTGAAAATACGTGTGGGGTCTTCAACAAAGCTTAAATTATGGATGGTTCTAATCGTTTTATCTTTTAGGTCCCTGGTGGCACCAAAATAATCTATCATTGTTCCGAAATTATCCGGATTCAGGTTAATCGCCAAAGTATTAATGGTAAAATCCCTTCGGGCAAGATCAAGTTTTATGGAACTTTTTTCAACAATGGGCAGGGCTGCCGGCGTGGTATAGTATTCTAACCTTGCAGATGCAACATCAATTTTAAAAAAATCAGGGAAAATAATGACTGCCGTACCAAATTTTGTATGGGTATTAATTCTGCAGCCTTCTTTTTTAGCATATACTTTGGCAAATTCAATTCCATCTCCTTCAACAACAATATCGATGTCCTCAATTTGTCTATTCAGCAGCAGATCTCTTACAAACCCGCCGACAACATATAGGTTGAGCCCCATTTCATTGCCAATTTGTCCCATTTTTTGAAGCAGTTGTTTTATCCGGTTATCAAGCCGTTGGTACAAAATATTTTCAATTTTTCTTTTTTTAGCATTTTTTTTAACACCCAGTTCAGTGTCATTTTGTTTGAGTGTTTTGTTATGTTGAACCAGATAATTGAGCAGGTCAGTGCGGGTGATAACACCTTTAATCCATCCATTGTCGATGACCGGCAGAATTCTATGTTTTCTTTCGATAATTATATTTTCAATCTGGGATACATCAGCATTGGAAGAAATATAACAGGTTTCAGAATTCATATATTCTTTCACTGGAAGATGAGACAGGTTATGATGAGCTGTTTTTTCTATTACTTGTCGCGTAATATACCCTTCATAGGAATTATTATGTTTGTCCACCACCAATAATGAGTTTATATTGTACCGAGTCATCAGGTTGCCTGCTTTTTTACAGGTAATGTGGGGTTCAACGGTGATTGCAGGTGAAGCCATCAAGTGATTTGCTATTTGAATACTCTTTACTTCTTTTTGAAGCCGTTCAACAAGTTTTATTTCAACCTGTGCCAGGGTTTGGTTGTCAACCTTTGCTGAAGCCGCATAAGAATGCCCCCCCCCGCCAAATCCGGAAAGAATTTTGCCCACGTCAACTTCCGGTATCGTGTTTCTTGCAATGATATTGATTTTATTGTCCATTAACACAACAGCAAAAAAGATATCAAGATTTTCCATTCTGACAACCTTTTGAACAATTGTTGCAAGATCTGTAATATATGTAGGTGAAGAAATAACAGATATATGAATATCAATCCCATTTATTTTATGGAGAGTCATTTCGTTCAACAATTCATTCAACCATGTGACCTGTTCTGATTTGATTTCTTTAACCACAAAACTGACAATGGTATTCAGGTTAGCACCACAGGATAAAAGGAAAGCCGCCTGTTCAAGATCTTCTTTTGTGGTAGAGGAATAAGTAAATGATCCCGTATCCTCATATATCCCCAACGCCATTATTGTTGCTTCTTCAGGGCAGGGAACAATATTTTTTTCCTGTAACAATTTACTTAATATAGTTGTTGTCGCACCGGTTTTCCTTATAATTTCAAATGATCCTTTTATATCACCGTCCATGGACGGATGATGGTCATAAATATCTATTTTTAGGTTGTTTTTATTTAGTAAATCAGACACCTGGGTCAATCGGTTTTTTTGTCTTGTATCAACAAGCACAAGTCTGGATACCTTGGAATAATCGATGGAACCCGGGTCTGCCATATTAAACAGGTAACTTGTGGAACTAATAAAAAAATCGCGTAAACTTTTTTCCTGTGACCCGGGAAAAATAATAATCGAACCAGGATACAATTTTTGAGCTGCAAGCATGGATGCAATGGCATCAAAATCTGCATTGACATGACTGGTAATAATAGTCATAGCTTTAATCAATTTCTTTTTTTTATTCAAAGGATAACTCCTGTTGTAATCAAATGATAAAATTTATATAGTATATCTATCTGTAATTTACAAATGATCTGCCTTTGCTATTTTAAATTTAATAAAAGGCACTGCGATTCGAAGGATTACAAAAAGGATGGAAAATGCCGACGATTTATCAATGGAAGGGGAAAAACCCCAAAGGAAGAAAAGTAAAGGGAGAAATAGAAGCTGAGACTTTAGAGCATGTAAAACAAAATCTTAAAAGACGAAAAATCACACAAAGCAAAATCAAAAAAAAACCAAAAGATCTTTTTGAGAATATAAAATTTCTTCAACCTAAAGTCAAAGAAAGAGATGTCATTATATTTTCCAGACAGTTTTCCACAATGATTGATGCTGGATTACCACTTCTTCAATGCATAGATATCCTACAGTCACAGCAGGAAAACCCCACATTTAAAAAAAATCTTAAAAAAATTAAAGAATCGGTTGAGTCCGGCGAAACCTTTGCCGATGCATTAAAAAGATTCCCAAAGGTGTTTAATGAACTATTTGTCAACATGGTTGCGGCAGGCGAGGCAGGCGGTATTCTTGATATCATATTAAAAAGGCTGTCTGCATATATGGAAAAAATGGCCAAGCTCAAGCGTCAGGTAAAAGGGGCAATGACATACCCAATAATTACCATTATAATTGCTGTTATTGTTGTTGCAATTATCCTTGTCTTTGTAATCCCTGTTTTTGCAGAGATGTTCAGTGACTTTGGTGCAAGCTTACCAGCACCGACTTTATTTGTAATGGCGCTGAGTAACTTTGCCATCGATAATATAATTTATATTATTGGTGGTATCTTAGCAATTGCTTTTTTAATCAAGCGCACCTATGCATCAAATAAAGGTCGTATTTTAATGGATGACCTTTTTTTAAGACTACCTGTTATCGGCATTTTGATCAGGAAAGTTGCTGTGGCAAAATTTACAAGAACAACCAGTACAATGATTGCAAGTGGTGTATCTCTTCTTGAAACCCTTGATATTGTAGCCAAAACATCTGGAAATAAAACCATAGAATTTGCCATACAGGATGTTAAAACCGGAATTTCAGAAGGAAGGTCAATGTCTGACCCCTTACTTGAAAGCGGTGTCTTTCCTTCCATGGTTTGCTCCATGATAGCAGTGGGAGAATCCACCGGAGCCCTGGATACAATGATGGAAAAAATAGCTGATTTTTATGATGATGAAGTAGACCAGTCAGTTAAAAATCTGACAGATATGATAGAACCTTTCATGCTTGTTTTTCTTGGAGTTGTTGTTGGGGGGCTTGTCATTTCAATGTATTTGCCCATTTTCAGCATGGCAGGTGCCATTCAATAGATCATGAAAAATAACGACTTTAAAAACTCATCTGATTTTTCAACTCAAATCAAATGGATTATCCTGTCAAGAATTATTTTTACGATCATGATGATTATATCCTGCCTTGTTTTTTCTTTAGGAGAAAACTTATCCTTTTTTTCACAGCCTTTTTTTTCTTTGTATAATATTGCAGCAGTTATTCTGATGCTTTCAATTGTTTATTTGATCTGGCTGAATAAATTCAAAAATAAAATGGCGCTTGCCTATTTCCAGACCATTGCAGATACAATAATTGTAACAGCCATTATTTTTGTTACGGGCAGTTATGATAGTATCTTTACTTTTTTTTATCTGGTCGTAATTATATATACAGCTATGTTACTGCTTCAAAAGGGCAGCTTGATCATTGCAACTATTTCTTGTATGCAGTATGGTATCTTGATCGAACTGGAATACTATAAAATCATTCCTCCTTTTTCGGATTCATATTTTTTATCCAATACTATAAATGAGAGTCATATTATTTACAGAATCATCATTGTAGTTGTGGCATGCTTTGCAGTAGCAATTCTCAGCGGTATTCTGGCTCTTCAGTTAAAAGGAGCCAAACAGGATTTAAAAATAGCCCAGGAACATTTGAAAAGGGTCGAAAAAATGACTGCCGTGGATGAAATGATTTCCGGCATAGCCTATGAAATAAAAAATCCATTGGCCTCATTATCCGGTTCAATTCAATTGCTCCAAGAAGATACAAAACCAGGCTCTTATGAAGATAAGTTGATGCAGATAATTTTAAGGGAAACCCATCGACTTGAAAATATTGTTAATGATATCAGAATTTTTGCAAAACCGCATACAGATAATGCCGTTAGAATAAAACTTGCAGATGCCATTGAAGAAACCATTGAACTTTTTTTAAATGACCCGGAATGGAATCAAAAAATTCGTGTAACCACCAACATGAATAAAAACCTTAGTGTTTTTATTGATCCATCGCATTTCACTCAAATTCTATGGAATTTATTAAAAAATGCCGCTCAGTCCATAAAAGATCATGGGGAGATTAAAATTATACTTAAATCATCTATAAATAATCGAGTCCATTTGGCTGTTAAAGATTCAGGTAATGGAATTCAAAAAGAAAATTCCACTCATATTTTTGATCCATTTTACACTACTAAACCAGATGGTACAGGACTTGGCCTTTCTATTATTCATAGATTGATTGATACTTATAACGGCATGATTGATTTTGAGTCAATACCTGGAAAAGGAACTATTTTCACTGTTCTTTTTAATGGCGACCCATCAAAAACAAAATAACAAAATCTTGACAATTTCAGGTTAACTAGGCTATTTATGCATGTTTTATCAAAACTAAAGTTAAACGGCCTGCAAGATGCAATTGCAATAAAGATATGAAGGTAAATATTTATGGATAAAGATAACCAGCTGATACAAGTTCGAAAAGAAAAAATCAAAGAATTAAAAGAAAACGGGATTAACCTGTATCCTAATGATTTTAAACCATCATGTTCTATTAAAGTGCTTAAAGAAAATATAGAAAAAAAATCTGATACTTTAGGAGAAAATGGTGATCAGTTCAATATGGCTGGAAGAATGATGGCCATCAATAAAATGGGAAAATCATCTTTTGTCAGGTTTAAAGATGGTTCGGATCAATTTCAGATATATTTACAAAAAAATACTCTGGGAGATGAAACTTATTCTTTGTTCAAAAAACTTGATATTGGTGATTTTATAGGTGTTAAGGGGCCCTTGTTTCAAACCAGAACAGGAGAATGGACGCTTCTGGCAAAAGAATTCAGATTGCTCTCAAAGGCAGTAAGACCATTGCCTGAAAAATTCCATGGGATGAAAGATCCTGAAAAAAGATATCGTCAGAGGTACCTTGATCTTGTCACTAACGAAGATACCAGGCAGATTTTTATAAAAAGAAGCAAAATTGTAGCTTCCATGAGACGGTTTTTTGAAGAAAAAGGATTTATGGAGGTTGAAACGCCCATGATGCAGCCTTTAGCTGGAGGAGCTGAAGCCACACCTTTTAAAACCTGGCACAACGCCTTGGGAATGGAACTCTTTTTAAGAATTGCTCCGGAATTATATTTAAAACGACTGGTTGTAGGCGGATTTGAAAAAGTATTTGAAATTAACCGAAACTTCAGAAATGAAGGCATTTCAGCTCGACACAACCCTGAATTTACAATGGTTGAATTTTATCAGGCATATGCTGACTATGAAGAGTTAATGGAGTTAACTGAAGATATGTTTGAATCCATTGTATCGCAAGTTGCAGACTCAACCATTATAGAATATCAAGGCCAGGCCATTGATTTTAAAAAAGGCTGGCAACGTATTCCTATGATAGAATCTCTTACAAAAATTGGTGGAATTGATCCTGCAATAATAAATGATACGACACTTTTGCTCAATTTTGCACAGGAAAAAAATATAAAAATAACTAAAAAAGACCGGCATGGGAAAATCTTAACTAAACTTTTCGATACTTTGGTTGAACCCAAGTTAATTCAGCCCACATTTATAACCGGATACCCTGTGGAAGTATCTCCCTTATCTAGGAAAAACGACGATAATCCTGAATTGACTGACCGGTTTGAATTATTTATTGCGGGAAGAGAAATTGCCAATGGATTTTCTGAAATTAATGATCCTGAAGATCAGCATAATAGATTTTTAATGCAGGTAAGACAAAGGGATGAAGGAAATCCAGAAGCTCACATCATGGATTCTGAATATGTGGAGGCCCTTGAGTACGGTATGCCGCCAACTGCTGGAGAAGGTATTGGAATTGACAGGCTGGTGATGCTTTTGACCAACTCGGCGTCCATTCGAGAGGTTATCCTTTTCCCCCATATGAAAAAGAATATTTGAATAAATGGTCTTTGAATTATTTATAGCGGGCAGATACCTTAAGGCAAAAAGAAAAGAAGGATTTATTTCTCTGATTAGTTTTCTTTCCGTTGCAGGCGTTACACTGGGAGTTATGGCCCTTGTGGTTGTGATTGCTGTAATGAGCGGTGCTGAAACAGACTTTAGAAAACGAATTCTGGGACTTGAACCCCATATCCTTGTTATGAATTATTCTGGAAAATTTAATGCCGATTCTTCTCTATTAACTGAACTTAATCAAAGAGAACACGTTAAAGGTGCTTCACCAATTTTATTTGCCCAGGCAATGATCAGGTCAAGTCGTTCTTTTTCCGGTGTCATGATTCGAGGAATCGACCCTGAAACCGGTTTTGGTCTTGTTAAGGGATTTAGCTCCAAACAACTAAAAAAAAGGTTTGACAAAGATAAGCTAAATGAAAATCTTCCCGGTATTATTTTAGGCCGGGCTCTTGCCGGTTCTGTTGGAGTAATCAAGGGAGACAAGGTAATTCTCATGTCGCCAAAAGGATTTATCTCTCCCATGGGCTATATCCCTTCAATGAAACGTTTTATTGTTACCGATACATTTGAATCAGGCATGTACGAATATGACAATACCATGGCATATATCAATTTAACAGAAGCTCAACAACTTGCCGGTGTTAATAATCAAATTGACGCCATTGGTATATGGATCGACGATGTGTTTAAAGCTAAATCAATTAAAAAAAGTCTAAAAGACATATTAAAATCCCCGTTTTATTTACGAGACTGGATGGACATCAATAAAAGTCTTTTCGCAGCATTAAAACTTGAAAAAACAGCCATGTTTATTATTTTGACACTTATTATCCTTGTCGCCGCATTTAACATAGCCAGTGCCCTGATAATGATGGTGATGGAAAAAACCAAAGACATTGCTGTGTTAAAGGCAATGGGGGCCACCAACAAAACAATCAGAAGAATATTTATTCTTGAAGGTATGATTATTGGTTTTTTAGGTACATTCTTAGGTACTTTTTCAGGCATAGTCATTTGTTTGATTCTAAAAAAATATGATTTTATTAAATTGCCGGATGCATACCCTTTTTCAACATTGCCGGTCCAACTTGAATATTTTGATGTGCTGGTAATTTCCATCAGTGCAATAATTATCTGTTTTTTTTCAACACTATACCCTGCCTATAAAGCGTCAAAAATGGACCCGGTTGAGGCAATAAGATATGGATAATATACCCCTTATATCACTTCAATGTGTTACAAAATGTTTTTATTCCAAAACATCAAAGATTGAGATATTAAAAGATGCATCCTTTAATATTTACAAGGGTGAAAAAGTCGCTATTGTTGGATCTTCCGGGATTGGTAAATCGACTTTATTAAATATTGTAGGCGCACTTGATAACCCTGATTCCGGGCAGATTTTTTATAAAAAAAAAAATCTGCTTTCATATGGAGATGAAGAAATTGCCGGCTTTAGAAATTCAAAAATTGGTTTTGTATTTCAATTTCATTATTTGCTTCAAGGTTTTTCAGCCTTGGAAAATGTTATGATACCGGGCTTGATAGCTCATCAAAATAAAAAAGGTGTCGAAAATAGTGCCATGAATATGCTTGAAAGAGTAGGGCTGTCTTTAAGAGTTTCTCATCGGATAGAAGATCTTTCCGGAGGGGAACAACAAAGGGTTGCCCTTGCAAGAGCTTTGGTCATGAAGCC
>JABIYQ010000422.1 GCA_018702715.1 Desulfobacula sp.
AAAATGTTTGAGTTATTCAACCAGTTGATTGATGTTGATAAAACACAAGACGATTCAAAAGAATGCATTAATATAATTTCTGATATGAACGAATATGCTAAATTGTATTTTAGTACAGAAGAAAAATACTTGAGGAAAAAGGGATATCCGGATTTTAAAGCCCATGCAAAGGTACATCGTCAATTTATTAGAACTTCTATCAGTTTGCGCCGCGAAATTGCAGATGATATAGCAAATCTAACAGATGAAGTTATAATGGAATTAAGAAACTGGTTGATAAATCATATACTTACTTTAGATTCTTTCTATGTCCCATTTTTAAGGATTAATGATTATATTGAAAAATCCAAACGAAAAAAAAAATAATGTTTTTTATTGGTTTGGATAATGATTGTGGACTGACAGGACGATTCCATGCCAGGCCGGAAATAGACAGGCCGGAAATATCATGAGCCAAAATATTGCATTTGATCTGGGTGATTTATTTGAGCAACATTTTTTTTCAAACCTGGATTATTTTTTTGCAAGATCCATGGCCAAAGCCTTTGATGAAAATGAATCTATAGTTTTAGTATCCTGTGCGCTTGTTTCAAAATTATTGTTTGAGGGCCATATTTGTATTGATATAAAGGCTATGTCCGGAACTGTTGTGTCAATATCTGAAACCAGCGATGATTTAATTAAATTTCCTGATTTCAATTCGTGGATAAATGCTTTACAAAATTCCTTAATGGTTTCAGATAATATTCAAACCCCACTGGTTTTGGATTCTGATCACAGGCTTTATTTTTCCAAATATTTTGATTTTCAAAATCGCTTGACCAAAAATATTACCCAGCGGTTTTTTTTAAAGCCCCATAAGATGGACGAGAACACAATTGATGAAATGCTTGAGTCATATTTTATGCCCCAAAATAAACATGTCATTCATCAAAAGCATGCAGTAAAGCATGCAATAGAAAATCATTTTACAATTATTTCAGGTGGGCCTGGGACTGGGAAAACATATGTCACAACTATTATAAAAAAAATATTTCTAACATATGCAAAAAAACAAGGCCTTCTTGTTCCTAAAATAATTAGTGTTGCTCCCACAGGCAAAGCTGCATCAAAAATGGACCAGGGGAGTACTATCCATTCAATTTTAAAACCTTTAAAAAATAGTCCTGGTTTTTATTACAATAAAAATAATACCTTGCATACTGATGTGATGATTATAGATGAAGCTTCAATGATTGATATAATATTATTGACCCGGCTTTTGGAAGCAGTTCCCCTGACAGCCAAAGTGATTGTTTTAGGGGATATTTACCAATTGTCATCTATCCAGGCCGGATCAGTATTCAGTGATATCTGCAGTGCAAAAGGGTTATCTGCCAATTTGTTTTTTCTTGATTATAATTTCAGATCAAAAGGAAAAACAGGAATTGAAAAATTATCAAAAGCTATCAATCACAATGATGTGCAAAGCATTGATGACATACTGACATCAGGCCTTTATCCTGATGTTGTGTTTGAAAGTCTTAATAGTAAAAGCCGGATTGACTATTCAGTTAAAAAGTTTATCTTAAATGGTTATAAACGATTTGTTTTGGCTGACACTGTTGAACAAGCACTCAATGTTCTGGATGATTTTAAAATATTGTGCGCCCATAATTTGGGAGAATTCGGAACATTACAAGTTAATCATCTTTGTGAAAAGATTTTGCGGGCAGAGGTTAATTTTGATATATCAGATAAGTTTAAAAAAATTATTATGGTAAATACCAATGATTATAAAAAAGGCTTGTTTAATGGTGATACGGGTATTGTTTTTGAGAGAAAAGAAGGGGCTAATACTTTTTTTAAAACTTTGGATGATTCCATAAAGCAATACCGCGTTTCAGATCTTCCAGGGTCTGATCCTGCTTTTGCAATAACGATCCATAAAAGTCAGGGATCTGAGTTCAACACTGTTTTAATGATACTTCCGGACAAGATTTCGCCTGTTGTTACAAGGCAACTTTTATATACAGGCATTACAAGGGCAAAAACAAAAGTAATTATTGTTGGAAACATAGATATTATTAAAAAGGCCATTAACCTATCTGTAAAAAGAAACTCTGGTTTAGCCATGTGTTTGGAAAGTGTCTTGAAAAAGAAATTTTAAGATAATGAAAAATAAACGAGAAAGAGAATATTTTGAAAAAAAATAAAACAATTCCTGAATTAATCTGGCAGTTTTTTAGTTCAGTAAAGCTGGCAGTCTACACGCTTGTGCTTCTTGCAGTCACATCCATTATCGGAACTATTATCCTTCAGAATGGGACCCCGCAGCAATACTTAAGAGAATATGGTGAAGCTGTTTACAATGTGATCAAGGTGTTTAATATCGATGATATGTACCATGCCTGGTGGTTCTTAGCCTTGCTTGTAATCCTGTGCATCAATATAGTTGTATGCTCAATTGAAAAGCTTTCCATTACTTGGAAAATTATCTTCCCAAAAAAAATCAAGTTTAACCCCGATAGATTTAGAAAACAAAAAAACCTTGAAAGCTTTTTTGTTGATAAAGATGCGCCTACCCTATTTAATGACTATGAAAGTTTTTTATCCAAAACTATTGGAAAGGTTATAAAAGAAGATACAGCTACGGGCACTGCAATGTATGCTGAAAAGGGAAGATGGACAAGAATGGGTGTCTATGTTGTTCATTTAAGTATCATATTATTATTAGTTGGTGCATTGATCGGTTCTTTATTTGGATTTAAGGCCAGTTTACAATTGAATGAAGGCGAGACATCCGATCGGGTTTTCCTTGCTAAAAACAGGATACCCTTAACGCTTGATTTTGCTATTCGATGCAATGCGTTTGAAGTCAAATTTTATGAAAATGGTTCACCGGAATTGTTCAGATCCAACCTCACTATTATTGAGGATGGCAAGGAAAGTTTTACAAAAGACATTATTATGAATCACCCCATTCGGTATAAAGGTATCAATATCTTTCAATCTTCTTATGGCTCAGGTACACCGGATAGGGTTGTTTTTGATATTATCAGGCAGTCTGATAAAAGCGTGACAAAACAAAGCATTAAAATCGGAGAAACAATTCAATTACCAGCAGATCAGGGTTTATTTGAACTGCAGGGTTTTTTGCCGAATTATGATTTCAGGGGTAATAATCTTGGGGAAGCGTTTATTGGAAAGATCACTTTCAAAGATGCCAAAGAAATTCAAATTGCAATCCCAATAAAATTTCCCACCTTTGATAAAATGCGTAAAGGAACATTTGCCTTTGTTGTCAAAGACTTTGAACAAAAGTACTATACCGGTCTTCAAATAACCAAAGATCCTGGAGTATGGTATGTTTATTTAGGGTTTATTTTTATGATTATCGGGTGTTGGGTAACCTTTTTTATGTCTCATCAGTCAATTTTTATTGAAATTGAAAAAACAGATGGTAATCGTTCAAAAATAAGTGTTTCAGGTACTACCAATAGAAATAACCAGGGAATGAAACTTAAAATTAAAAAACTTGTAAAAAAATTAAAGGATATATAACTCTTATGAACTCTTCCTTAGCATTATCTTCGGCAACATTTATTTATGCCCTGGCTTCAGTTTTTTATATCGGCTCCTTTGCCTTTAAAAAGCAAAGTCTTGCAAAACTTGGATTCATTATTCTTATAATAGGGTTTTTAGACAATACATTAGGGATTGTTTTAAGGTGGATCGAATCCTATCAGATGGGCTATGGACATGCCCCATTTTCGAATATGTATGAGTCTCTGGTGTTTTTTTCCTGGACGGTTGCGGTGTTGTATATATTTGTTGAATTCAAATATAAAGAAAGCGTACTTGGCGTATTTGCAACTCCTCTAATTTTTCTCGCAATTGCGTATGCTTCCATTGATCCGAATGCCAGCAGCAAAATCAGTCCCCTGATTCCCATTTTAAAAAGTAATTGGCTTATTGCCCATGTAATCACCTGCTTTTTGGGCTATGCAGGATTTGCTGTGGCGTTTGGTTTCAGTCTTATATATTTTGTAAAACCAAAAGATCCAAAGGCGACCTCTATCTATGCAAAACTTCCATCCTGGGAGGTCATGGATGAATTAACCTATCAAATGATTGTATTTGGATTTCTCTTTCTAACCATTGGCATTATAACCGGTGCGGTCTGGGCCAATTCAGCCTGGGGCAAATACTGGACCTGGGACCCAAAAGAAACATGGTCTCTCATTACCTGGATAGTTTATGCAGTTTTTCTGCATTTAAGAATGATGAGGGGCTGGCATGGGAAAAATTTGGCATTGGTATCTATTATTGGCTTTTTAGCCGTCATGTTTACCTTCTTTGGTGTAAATTATCTGCTCAGCGGACTCCACAGCTACGCTTAATCGTGTCGTTCATCATTGGCGTTGTCTTAATTTATCTTGACAAGAAAACAAGATATTAATATAGAATAACGCAAATTATGGACGGTGTTGCAAGACAGCAAAAGTTTGCTGTCTGCAAAAAAATAATCCATATAAAATCTGTAAGATTTTATATGGATAAATATGGTTAACGTATCATCAACATTTTAAATTGATGGAGTTTTCATGAGCGAGATAGAAAACAAAGCTGAAAATGGTTCCACGGAAAGTGCAGGGGAATGTACTGCCGGAGAAGCAAAAGATGACAAAGGGTTAGGACTCGGTGTCATCTTTTTTATTGTTGCATTTGTTGCATGCTTCTTGTCCGGTACGCTGCTGTTTCCCAAATTGCTCTATTCAAAAAAAGAGCAGCCTTTTAATTTTGATCACGAGCTTCATGCTGGTGAAGCAGGTGATTGCGAAACATGCCACTCTGTTAGGGAAGATGGTAGTTTTACCGGAATACCTAAGCTTGCTACATGTCTGGATTGCCATACAGAAGAACCTTTGGGCGAGACTGAAGATGAAGCTGTATTTACAGAAGAGTATGTATCAAAGGAAAAAGAAGTCCCCTGGCATGTCTATTCAAGACAACCGGATAGTGTCTTTTTCTCCCATGTAGCCCATACACAGGCAGCAGGAATGGATTGCGTATCATGTCATGGTCATATCGGAGAATCCACTTCTTCAAGACCATACGAAGAAAACAGGATTACAGGTTATAGTCGCGACATCTGGGGAAAAAATATCTTTGGGATTAAAAAACATTCCTGGGATCGTATGAAGATGGATGACTGCGCTGTGTGTCACAAAAAGGAAACCGGCCACCAGGGTTATTGTTTCCAGTGTCACAAATAAGAAACCTAAAACACAAGAATTCAAAAACTTTATAGAGGAATAATTTATGAAAGTTGACAGAAGAAGCTTCTTGGGCTTGGGACTTGGCGCAGCCGCTGGTATTGCAGTTTCCCCTATCGGGATGAAGCTGACAGATGATTCTTCCATCTGGACCCAGAACTGGCCATGGACTCCTGTCCCGGTTGACGGAGAAGTAAGCTATGAAAATTCAGTCTGCAGTCTTTGCCCGGGTAGTTGTGGCATCAGCATAAAGAAGATAGGCGGCAGACCCGTTAAGATTGAAGGATTGGCTGAGTATCCCATAAATGATGGTGGAGCCTGTCTCCATGGAATTGCCGGTCTTCAATACCTATATGACCCTGCCAGGGTAAAAACCCCATTAAAGAAAAATGGTGATAAATTCGAAGAAATTTCCTGGGATGATGCCATTGCTTTTGTTGCTGACAAACTTGGCGATATCAGGAAAAGCGGTGCACCTGAAAAATTGGCCTGCATAATAGATAAAGATCAAGGATCTGTTTCCGGGTTGTTTAAACGACTACTCAAAACATTTGGATCTTCCAATTTTTATACCATGCCAAGTCTTGAATCCTATCTTGAATTGACAGCGGCAACGCTTCATGGTGAGGGTGAAACCATTTCTTTTGATCTTGAAAATGCAAACTTTGTTTTAAGCTTTGGAGCAGGGATAATCGAAGGTTGGGGATCTCCTGTAAATTGCTTTAAAGCAAATGCATCGAGAAAACAAAGACATGCAAAGCTCTATCAAATTGAACCCAGGTTATCCAATACGGCTGCTAATGCAGACAGATGGATTCCGGTGAAACCAGGAACAGAAGCAGATTTAGCATTGGGGATTTGCGCTGTTATCTTGAAAAATAAGTTGTTTGACAGTACGGCAACTGCAAATTTTAAAGGCGGGTTAAACAAATTTGGTGCGTTGCTCCAAAAGGATTATACGTCTTCAAAGACAGCTGAGATTACAGGCGTAAAGGCATCTGACATTGAAAAAATTGCCATTTTATTTGCCAAAGCAAAAATGCCGGTTGCAGTCTTTGGTAAAGGCAGAGGTGATGGAGCTCAAAGCTTAAAAGAGCTTGTAGCGGTCCATACATTGAACTGCCTGGTTGGCAATATCAATAAAAAGGGTGGTGCTTTTGTTCAGCAGAAAACCAATTATCTTGAGTTTCCAGATGAATCAATGGACAGCATAGCCGACAAAGGGTTTGGGAAAACTAAACTCGGACCTTATGTGAATCAGCTTATTGAAAAGGTGAATGCATCTTCTGAACCTGCTGTTGAAGCTCTTTTTGTTTATAATGCTAATCCTTGTCATTCACTGCATGATTCCAAAAATGCCAAACAGGCAATAGGGAAAATTCCTTTTGTGGTGAGTTTTTCTTCATTTCTTGATGAGACTGCTATGGAAGCAGATATTATCCTGCCAAGCCATACCTTTATTGAACGACTTGAAGATGTCCCATCCGGCGCAGGGCTTTCAAAGACTGTTGTAGGGCTTACAAAACCCATTGTTAAACCTTTATTTAATACGAAAAACCCAGGTGATGCTATACTTCTTATTGCAAAGGCATTAGAAGGAAGTATTGCCAAAAGTTTTGAATGGGAAAGTTATGAGGAATGTCTTGAAGGTGTAACTTCAAGCATTTGGGATTCTTTATCAGAAGAAGGGTTTGCCATCATATCCGAAGGCGTACCTTCCGGGTCAGCAAAAGTTAATATCTCTTTTCTTGCCAAGAATCCTTTAACTGTTCAGGCCCAGGGAGATTTTGCGCTAACTCTGATTCCAATCGATAATATGAGATTGATCAGTGCAGGCGTTGCAGCCTCTCCCTTTGCCATTAAAACGGTTTCAGATAAAGTTTTAATGGGCAGGGATATTGTCGTAGAAATTAATCCTTTAACTGCCAAAGGTCTCAAAGATGGAGGAACTGCAACTTTGACCACACCAATAGGCACAGCCCGTGTTAAGGTTAATTTTAACGAAGGCACAATGCCGGGGGTTATTGGAATGGTTGAAGGCCTTGGTCATACCTTTGATAATAAATATGTCTCTAACAAGGGTATTAATGTAAATGACTTAATAGGTCCGGTAATTGAATCTGGTTCAGGACTGGATGCTGCCTTTGGAATTAAAGCAAAAATTTCCAAGGCTTAAAATTCCAGATGTTAATTATGGGATAAATTGCTAAAGAGGTTCTTAATGAAACAAGAAAATAATAAAGCATATAAGTTCGGAATGGTTGTTGATCTGGATAAATGCACAGGATGTGGTTCCTGTATGGTTTCGTGCATGTCGGAAAACAATGTACCGTTTAAGGACGACGAATCCGAAAAAAAGAAAAGTATTACCTGGATGCGTGTTTATAAATTGACCAATGGTAAAGCCTTCCCTGATACACAAGTCGTATATATGCCAAGACCCTGTCAGCACTGTGCAGGAAAAGGGGGCCATGGTCATTCACCATGCGTTTCTGTCTGCCCTGCAACTGCGACGGACTATGGCCATGACACAGGAATTGTCAGCCAGATTTATACACGTTGTTTTGGGTGTAGATATTGCATGGGGGCATGCCCTTACCATGCAAGGTATTTTAATTGGTGGGATCCTGAATGGCCCGAAGGTATGGAAAACTATCTGAGTCCTAATGTCTCTCCGAGAATGAGAGGGGTCGTGGAAAAATGCAGTTTCTGTTATCACAGGTTTCAGGCTGCAAGGGATCAGGCATATGCAGAAGGCAACAAGGATGAAATTGCTGAAGAAAATTATCAGACCGCCTGTACTACAGCCTGTCCTGCCGGTGCCATTGTGTTCGGAGATCTTAATAACCCAGCCCATCAAGTACATAAGATTGTTAAACCTGACCCCCACCCGGATCCAAGAAACAAACATGTTGTCGGAAAATCGAGAAATCCTAAAGTATTCAGACTTCTTGAAAGACTTGGAACCAATACAAAGGTCTATTATCTTTCTGAACGCGAATGGGTAAGAAAAGCCGGTGATAATTATCTGGATGGTGAATGGGATAAAATTAAGAATCATCATGGGGCTATAATATCTCATGATTAACATATCCAAAATCTTATTTAGGAGTGAATAAATATGGATTCTGCATTAATACCTGAAGGTGCAAAGCGCTGCTCATTTCCAAAGTTTGCAATTGGGATAGCCGTCGTTGGTGCTGTACTTCTCTGGGGCGTCTTTGCCATGGGCCTCATCTGGTGGAAAGGACTGAACCAGACCAATATGAACGATTACTATGGGTTTGCCCTTTGGATCTGGGCTGATCTTGCTGTTATTGCTGTTGGTGGAGGTGCGTTTTTTACAGGTTTGTTAAAATATATTTTTAAAATTGACGAGCTGAAAAATATTATTAATTTTGCCGTTATCATTGGCTTTATATGCTATAGTTCGGCTTTGTTAATCCTTGCCATTGATATTGGACAGCCGCTTCGAGGCTGGTTTATTTTCTGGCATGCCAATGTCCACTCAATGTTGACCGAGGTGGCCTTTTGTCTGTCAGCTTATTTTGCTGTACTGACGATTGAGTTTATTCCCAATATTCTTGAGAACAGGCAGGCCAACAAAGTGCCTTTCTTTCATCATCTTGCCCATAATATGCACGGAGTTATGGCAGTATTTGCTGCAACGGGAGCCTTTCTTTCCTTTTTCCATCAAGGATCCCTTGGAGGAGTTGCAGGTGTTATGTTCGGTCGACCCTTTGCTGTCAGAGAAGGCCTTTTGATCTGGCCCTGGACATTTTTTCTGTTTACATGGTCCGCAGCAGCATTTGGTCCTTGTTTTACCCTTTTGGTGACAAGAATTACCGAAGCGGTTACAGGTAAAAAACTGGTCAAAGATAATGTGGTTCATCTTTTGGCTAAAATATCCGGATGGATGATAGTTACCTACATCATTGCCAAGATTATTGACACTATTTACTGGGCAATGGTAACTGCCCCTAGTCTTGGATTTACCTTAAGCCATTTTTACACGAACAATAGTTTTTACGGATACTGGATTTTAATCACTGAAATTGTATTATGTGGTGTAGTTCCGGGTGCTATTCTTATCATGAAGTCCACAAGGGAAAATCCAAAGCTGCGATTGATGGCTATTATTCTTGGCGTCATTGGTGTCTGTCTGAACAGATGGGTCATGGTGCTTCAGATTATGGCGGTTCCCGTAATGAGTTTCGATACCTGGGCGCTTTATTTTCCAAGCTGGCAGGAAATTGCTACAACTATTCTTCCAATTGCTTATGGGATAATACTGATTGCAGTTGCGTATCGCTATCTTCCTGTATTTCCACAGGAAAAAGAACTTAACTCAGTGGAACCAGTAACAGAGGCAGAATAAGCCTTTTTATATAAAGGAGAAAAATTATGTTTCCATTTTGTTTTGAATGGGCATGGGACATCGGACATGCAATTTTCTTTGGTGGATTCTGGTATGCCATTGCCATTTTGGGTGCAGGAATGACATTCTGTATTTTAAAGGCAGCCTATGACACCATGAATGACAGTGGAGAGTCTCATCATTAAACTGTGATTTTTAATATAGAGTTTTACACTTGATTAAAGCGCATTCCAGGGCTGGTTTTAATAGTCTTGGGATGCGTTTTTGTTTTTTATAAAAGGAAAATTTTCGTAATTGTTTAGCCCGTTAAAAGAAGTAATCTTAAAGCCCTGTCTGATGGATATTTGCAGGAGGTTAAGCGTTTAGCATCGAAACAAATATCCATCGGATAGGGCGGTTTCAAGAATAAGAGCTGAATAGTTACAATTTTTCAAGGATAAAATATAAAAGAAATAAAATGTAAAATCTAAAATGGTACAACTAAAAGGACATATTGAACGCGTAACCTTTTCAAGTGAAGAGAGTGCCTTTTTTGTATGCAAACTAAAGGTGAAAGGCGAAAAGGATCTTGTAACTATTGTGGGTAATATGGTTAATCCAATCCCAGGCGAGGTTGTTGAGCTAAAGGGGCAATGGATTCTCCATCCCAAATTTGGCAATCAGTTACAGGTTAATCAATATAAAACTCTTGTTCCTGCCACCCAGCTTGGTATTCAAAAATACCTGGGATCAGGTCTGATCAAAGGAATCGGACCTGTTATGGCCAAACGGATTGTAAAGCGGTTTGGTATAAAATCACTGGATATAATTGAAAAGAGCATAGACAAGCTATCCTTGGTTGAGGGTATCGGTAAAAAAAGAGTTGAAATGATCCAACAGGCCTGGGAAGAGCAAAAGGAAGTCAGATCAGTCATGCTGTTTTTGCAGTCCCAGGGGGTAAGCACTGCCTATGCTGCGAAAATTTTTAAAACCTATGGCCAGGATGCAATCCATATTGTAAAGGAAAATCCTTACAGACTTGCCCGGGATATATTTGGCATAGGGTTTATAACTGCAGATAGTATTGCTGAAAAGTTGGGCATGGAAAAGAATGCCCCCCAGCGCATTGAAGCTGGAATTGAATATTTGTTGCACAAGCTGGCTGATGAAGGCCATGTTTGCTGTCCATATAATGATTTGTGTCAGAAAGTTCAACAAATGCTTGAGGTAGAAAAACCGATTGTTTTAAAAGCTGTTGCCAATTCTTTTCAGGCAAACAGGATTGTTATTGAAGATGTCGCAGAGAATACCAATGAAGATGCTAATGAAGATGCCAATGAAAATATTGGGGGAGAACAAAAAAACAATAAACTTGTTTTTTTAAAAAAATACCATGTCTGTGAGACAGGAATTGCGGAAAATTTTAAACGAGTTAAAAATTCTTGTAAAAGTGTCAGGAAAATTGATTTAAACAAAGCCATTGAATGGGTAAAAGGCCAAATTAAGATTACACTTGCCAAAAAACAGGAAGAGGCAGTTAAAAAGTCTTTGAAAGAAAAGGTTTTAATTATTACGGGTGGTCCTGGTACGGGTAAAACAACTATTATCAATGCCATTATTAAAATTTTAAAAAAGGCAAAGGCAAAAATTTTACTTGCTGCTCCCACTGGAAGAGCAGCTAAAAGAATGAGCGAAGC
>JABIYQ010000423.1 GCA_018702715.1 Desulfobacula sp.
AAATTCGATTATTTAAATATAACTTTTTATTAATTGTTTATAAGGAGCAGTAATGAACGAAGAAATTAAAACCATGAGAAATGTGGCTCTGGCTGGCCATGGAGGTGCAGGCAAGACAACTCTTGCTGAGGCTATGCTATTTAAAGCCGGAGTTACCAACCGTCTTGGAAAGGTTGAAGAAGGAAATACTATAATGGACTTTCAACCTGAAGAAACCAGGAAACAGCAGAGTATTAATACATCATTTATTAAGTATACACATAATAAACATACAATTACCTTGTTGGATACTCCTGGTGATCAGAATTTTTTTTCTGCTGCTAAAACATGCTTTCCCGTTGCAGACTGCATGGCCTTTGTTATTGATGGAGTCGGAGGGCCTTCAGCCATGACCGAAGAGGCTGCTGCCAGCGCTTTGGAATATAATTTGCCCGGTTTTGTAATTGTCAACAAGCTTGACCGTGAAAGAGCGGATTTTTCAACCTGTCTTAAGGCCTGTAAATCAGCACTGAAAAAAAAGGTGCTTCCCATATGTTACCCAATTGGTAGTGAGAACAACTTTAAAGGATTTGTCGATGTTATTTCAGGAAAAGCCTTTGAATATGATGCTGATGGAAAACCAAGCAAAATCGATATCCCTTCAGATATGTCCGATGACATTGAAATGGCCAAAGAAGAATTTATTGAAAATGTGGCTGAACTTGATGATGACCTTCTTGAAAAGTATTTAGAAGGAGAAGACATTACTGAAGAAGAAATCAAGGCAACATTCAGGCAAGGTATCTTAGATGCCCAGTTTTATCCTGCCATTTGTTGCTCTGCCACAAAAATGATTGGTATTGATGCAATTTCCGATATTATAAATGATTATATGCCATCTCCCCTTGATCGTGGTGACTGGACAGCAAAAGATGACAAAGGTGAGGATATAATTATTTCACCTGATCCTGATGCCGAATTCTGCGGATTTGTTTTTAACACGATTGTTGATCCATATGCTGGAAGGCTTTCACTCTTTAGGGTAATTTCGGGAAGTCTTGGAAAAGAAGGTAATATTGTTAATACAACAAAAGATACAAAAGAAAGATTTTCACAGCTTCTTGAAATTGCAGGTAAGGAACAAAAAACAATTACAAGCGCCCTTCCAGGATCCATTGTTGCCGTGGCAAAACTCAAGAATACCTTGAGCGGTGATACGCTGACAGGCGGACGCGATATCCAAATTCCAGCACCCGAACCCATGCCACCTGTTATCTCTTTTGCCATTTCGCCAAAATCAAAAAATGATGAAGATAAAATTCATGAAGCCGTCAGAAAAATTCTTGAAGAGGATACCGGTCTTAAACTTTTCAGAAATGAGGAAACAAAACAGACTGTACTTTCAGGCAGAGGCCTGGTTCATATTGAGGTAACCGCTGAAAAAATCCAAAGAAAATTTAATGTAGGCATGGACATTGAGACTCCAAAGGTCGCTTATCGAGAAACCTTTAAGAAAAAAATCCGTGTACAGGGGAAACATAAAAAACAGTCGGGCGGACATGGTCAGTATGGCGACTGCTGGATTGTCCTTGAACCCCTCACCAAAGGTTCAGGATTTGAGTTTGTTGATAAAATTGTAGGGGGTGTTATCCCTAAAAATTATATTCCGGCAGTTGAAGCAGGAGTCAGAGAAGCCTCCCAAGCAGGTATTCTTGCAGGATTTCCCTGTGTGGATTTCAGGGTTACTGTGGATTTTGGGTCTTATCATTCTGTTGACTCCTCTGAAATGGCATTTAAAATGGCAGGAACCCTGGCGTTTAAAAAAGCGGCAGTGGATGCAAAAGCTGCATTACTCGAACCGGTTATGAAGATCGCTGTAAAAGTTCCAGAGGACAGTACAGGAGATATTATGGGAGATCTTAACTCAAGACGTGGCAGGGTTCTTGGGATGGATTCCGAAGACGATAAACAGATCATCAATGCCTTGGTTCCAATGGCTGAAATACTAAGGTATGCCCCGGATTTAAGTTCTATGACAGGTGGCAGAGGTACCTTTACCATGGAATTTGAGCAATATGATGAAGTTCCAGGGGATATGGCAAAAAAAGTTATTGAGCGGGTAAATACTGAAAAAGAAGAGAACAAATAAACAACTCAACTTTCGGAGTTGGCAGATTTGAGTGGGGTCAGGCTTGCATTATTGCATTTTTGATATAGATTTATTGATAAAAACACAATAAAACAAGCCTGACCCCGTCTGCAAGAACTTAAGACCGAAAGTTGAGTAAACAACCTGCTCTATAATTGACAAATCAAAGCCTGGCAGTTGAGGAAATCTTTCTCAACTGCCAGGCTTTATTATTGGGTTAAAATTGCTGACTTAAAGTGCAGATCCTATCAAAGGTTAATTTTCTTAATTCTTCTACAGATAAATCTTTAAAACTACTATAGGGAATCGGTTTGCCTATACTTAGTTTTACCTTTCCAGGGTTTAAAATTACGCTGCCTTTGGGATTGTAATTAAACAGACCATTTATTCCAAAGGGCAGAATATCTGCCTGTGCACCTTTGGCCAGATAAAAAGGTCCTTTTTTAAAGAATCCAAGTTTTCCTGTGAGCGTCCTGTGTCCTTCAGGCAGTATCCCAATGTTCATTCCGGACAAGAGTGTTTTTTTTGCTTTTTCAAGGCTTAACACAGCCCTTTTCAAATTGTTTCTTTCTATAGGGATACATCCCCATTTACGAATCAGATATCCCCACACAGGTAAAGAAAAATGATAGGCCGCCTCCACACCGACAAAGCAGATAGGAATGGCCGCCGGAATAACAAAGATATCAAAAAGACTTTGATGATTGCCCATGATAAGGTAAGGTTTATTCGGCTGAATGTATTCTTTGCCACTCACCACAAGTTTTATACCCATTAACCGGATTAAAATATTAAATAAAAATCTGACAATTTTGAATGTGGTTTTTTGGGGAAATAAAAACATGCAGAAAGCAAGAATAAAAAATGAAAATAAAAAAAAGAGGCTGCCAATAAACCATAACCATATTGATAATACCTGTTTTAATTTAGATGCCCGTTTTAATTTAGATACCTGTTTCAATTTAGATACCTGATCAATTTAGATACCTGACCATTTTATGGTGTACCATTATCGTTGCCGGTGTGACACCAAATATTTCACCATCCGGTAATAGTGTTTTTTCCGGCCATGTTTTAATTTTTGCCTTTTTAGCTGTAAAACAGCTTACTGCCGGGTGTTTTACGTGAGTTCCCTTAAATATTTTCGGCAGGGTTGCCAAAAGGCTTATCCGGGACATTTTTCCTGCGACAATAATATCCATGAAACCATCATCAATTTTTGCATCAGGAGCCATCAGCATATTCCCGCCCGTATAGCGCGAATTGCAAAACTCAACAAAACAATTTTCTCCTGATATTATTTCGCCGTCAATTTCAAGTTCCATAGAATGAAAAGAAAGATTGATAGTTCTGTAAAAGACACCGATGATATATGAAAAATCTTTGAAAAATTTAAATTTTTGAGCAGTTTTTGCCACATCTGTTACAAATCCCAAACCGGTCAGGTTTACGAAATAAAATTTTTTTTTATCTTGTGTAAAAGAACAGACATCTACCCATTTTGGCGAATTTTTAACGATTGATCTTATGCCGTCTTCATAGTTAAGTAAATTCAGGTCCATGGCAAAAGAATTGCCGGAGCCGACAGGAATTATACCCAGGGGTGGAATTTTCTCAGATTCAAAAGCCAGAAGAAGACCGTTTAAAACATGGTAGCTGGTTCCATCCCCGCCCATGGCAATAATGGCATCATATTGATCTATTTTTAGTTCAGCAGTAATTTTTATGCAATGTTCATGATAAAGGGAAATATAAGTATCATGGTCAATGTTATGGAAGGATAATTTTTTTTCAATCAAGGGTAGCAGCTTTTTGCTTTTTTTGCCCCCTGCGTGGGGATTGACAATTAAGGCAATTTTCATAAAACCTTCTTGTTTACAACAAATTAGAATTTAAACTGCAATGTGTTACCGCACTTTTATCTAAAAGATGTCCTAGCTCTCCCTCCTTTTCAGGGAAAAACCCTATACACTTTTCCCATACTTCCTGGTCTTCCATGCAAAAATACACCATTAAGTCAGGAGCATATTCTCTTATACATGAAATAATTTCTTTGTAAATGTTTATCCTCAAAGGCTTGAAATATCGCATTTTATTATCCAATCCAAGAATAAACTCTCCATAAGGGATCGTTGAATGTTTGAATCGTTTTTCAATTATCTGCTTTAGTTTAGGCATGAATCGAAAGGTACCAATACTGATCCATACAATACTTTCGGGGTGAACATATTTAAAAATCTGTTTTACCACTTTTTTATATTGAACTTCACATCCCGGATAAATCACGATGGGGTCAAAATGAAAGGCAAGTTTGTATCCCTCTGACTCGACACGTCTTGCAGCTTCAAAACGTGCTTTAAGCGAGGCTGTTCCCTTTTCTTCGGAACTGATAACAGCAGGTGTGTTCAAGGACCAGGCAAAGACAGTCTTTTCATTATGGTCAAGGTGAAGCAAAGATTCAATATTAACTGTTTTAGTCTTAAGCTCCAAAAGACAATTATTTTGTTTTGCAAATGTTTCAATAAGAAATTTAGGCTGAAGACTTATTTTTTCCCAGATAAGGGAGTCTGTATATTCTCCTGTTCCGATTCTAAATATTTTATTTTGCCTGAATGTCTTCTCAAGGGTGTGGCCAAGCTTTTTTAGTCCTGCAAAATATTGAAGAACGGGTGGATGAAAATAGGCCTGAAGTATGCAATAGGAGCAATCCATTGTACAAAATGTGCCGGTATGAAGAATGGTATAATCACAACACGTATAAAAACTTGTTCCAGGGCATTCCTTAATGACAGCCCCTTTGTTCCGGGTAATATAAAGCGTTTTTTTGGCCCTTAGGATTGGATCATCATCGCTATTGATAAAATCATAAATTGTTTGTGTATTGTCTACCCATTGAGGATCTGCATTGACTTTGGAAAGCAGATACTCGATTTCCAAATCCTTTTGGACAGCCTTATCAATAAAAAGAGTATCAATTTTCATTGGTTGAAAAGTTCTTTTAATTCTTTTTTTCCCAAAACAGCATTAAGGTTTTGGACATTTGAAGCAAATTCTTCATAGGTTCTGGCTGTAAAGGAGATGGAATTGGTCTGGCTGTCCAAGTTTTCCGGGGGTAAAAATTTGATTTTATTTCCAAACTTAACAGATGTTATTTTTTTTAAGACCTTTTGACGCATTTTAAAGACAGTTGGAAACCTTAGCTCAAATAAGCAGGCCCTTAAAAGGCTTGTTTTTAAACCAGTCTCTTTTTTGTCATCAAAAAGAATATCCTGTATTTCTTGATTCTTGAAAATCTTACCGGGTAAAATGTTATCTCTTGCAGCAATTTCCATTATATACAATATGATTTCAAGCTGTTTATTATTGGAGGCACGAATGTTTGAAAAAATTTCTAAAAAAATTTTTATTGTGTCTTTTTCAAAAAGAGCAATTTTTTTGGCTGACTTAAAAGACAGGTGTCCTGTATGGATTAGTTTTAAACCAGGATCAGGCAAACCAGCGGCAATTAATAAATCCTTTACAAAGCGGACAGAAAGTTCTGTGTTAAAAATGGCTGAAGATTTTTCTGCAATCTGTTTTTCATCCAAAAAGTGATACAGACGGCTTGTACATGCTATGAGTTCTGCCTGGGTTAATGGTCTTTTAAAAGCAAGCGCGGCAATCGACTTTAAAAGACATTGATAGTCCGTTGTATCTGCATTGGTTTTATATACAACTATTTTTATTTTGCCATTGTGGACCCTGTTATTATGAATGTGGGCCCTGATTCTGTTAAATCCTGAAATGATTATAAATTTATTGTTTACAGGCCTGACGATTGGTGGATAAATCAGGCCTGTTTCCTCAATGGACTGTGCAAGAAACTCTATATTATTTTCTGAAAATAAAATTTTGTACCGTTCATCTGCAAGATCAATATCAGATACATCTATTTCACATAAATGATCAGACATTTTCACCTGTAAGCCGGGTATAAATTTCTTTATAAGTATTGGATGTTCTGTCAATCACTTCCTGGGGAAGTTTTGGTCCCGGGCTTTTTTTGTTCCACCCGGATTCAGTGAGCCAGTCCCTGACAAATTGTTTGTCAAAACTGTTCTGGCTTCTTCCCGGTTCATAATCGTTTAAAGGCCAAAATCGTGATGAGTCAGGAGTAAGGATTTCATCAATAAGGATTATTTGTCCGTCCAACAAACCGAATTCAAATTTTGTATCGGCAATTATAATTCCTTTTGACAGAGCATATTCAGCTCCGGTTTTGTATAGTTCAAGACTTAAATTTTTTAATTCTTTTGCTTTTTTTTGACCGATAATTTTTACAGCTTCATCAAAACTGATATTAATATCATGATCACCGACTTCAGCTTTTGTGGAAGGTGTAAAAAGCGGTTGTTCAAGTTTATCTGATTCTTTCAATCCTTTAGGTAATTTTATTCCGCAGACATGACCTTCTTTTTGATAAGAACTCCAGCCCGAGCCGGTTATGTATCCTCTAACAATGCATTCAATGGGAAGCGGGTCAGCTTTTTTCACCAGCATGCTTCGTTTAGCCAAAACATCTGAATGTTGTTTAAATTCATCAGGATAATCATTTACATTGGTTGTAATAATATGATTTTTGACAATGTTTTCCATTTGTTTAAACCAGAATACAGAAATCTGATTTAAGACCTTTCCCTTATCCGGGATAATATCCGGCAGTACTACATCAAAAGCAGAAAGCCTGTCAGTGGTCACCATTAACAGAGATTCTCCCGTGTCAAATATATCCCTTACTTTACCCTGCCTGACTAGGGACAGATCATCAAATTGAGTCTTTGGAATGGATGTCATATCAATCTCCTTATTTTATTATAATTGTTTAGATAATTTTTGGTGTTAAATATCACAAAATACTAGATTTATCCATTGTTGCAATAAAAAGATTCTCCAGATATAAATCAATATGGAAAAACAATCTTTATTAATACTTGATTATAATGTTTTGTAAACTTGGCGTTGATTGCAAAATGATAATATTGTCGAGTATATTTTGATTTTCACTAAATGAGGTACCCAAATGAATAAAATGCAAATTCAATTATTTTTTGTTATTTTCAGTGTTATTGTTACCCAGATTCCTGCCTATTGTCAAACAACTTATTCTCTTTATGAATTGACACAGCTTGCAAATATTCATGCTGAGAACATTAAAATTGCTGAAGATGATTTATATATCGCCGAGCAGGAGAAAGCCCGTGCATTGTCTGTCTTAATCCCCCGCGCCACAAGTTTCGGAAGCATGACTGAGTATAAGAATGATGCTTTGACAACTCCGGATACATTGACCTTGGGAATTAAGCTGACACAGTCGTTTTCACTTAATGGAAAAGAATTGATTGCTTTGGATGTTACAAAGAGAAGTATTGAAGGCAAAAAATTCTCCCTTGAAAGTATTCGTTCCGAGTATTTGTTACAGGTATCCCAGACCTATTATAATATTTTGAGCGCACAAAGGTATCTTGAAATTGC
>JABIYQ010000394.1 GCA_018702715.1 Desulfobacula sp.
AATGGGTGGACGGAATCAATCGGAATCAGTGGACGGAATGCCCCGGATTGAGTGGACGGAATGGACCGGAATCTGCATGTATGCAAGGGCGTATATACACAAAGCAAAAGTGTTTTGAGTGTCAAAAGTCTTTAGAGCCTGGAATCTTAAAATATGTCGAGAATAAAGGCTTTTTACAATGTCCCGAACACCCCGACATAACATGGGCTGGACCTTGTGAAGTTCGGTTCGGTCGAAAACATCATAAGCGTTTCAAGTCCGTAAAGGAAGCCGAAAGACACTTAAACCACATCCGGTATCAATCCGACAACAATAAAGGCGGCTTTGATCAAAGGGAATGGGCTAAATCTCAACCTCTCTCCTTTTTATCCTTACGTGAGAAGTTTGTAGCTTTGAAAGAAACCCAATCCATTTCACCCAAACAAGTCCGGCACATAACCAGGGTTCTGGAATTAGCTGGAAAGTCTTGGGATCTCATGCAAATTAAAGAGATTACAGAAGGTGAGATTGATGACTTTTTCTTAATGGATCATGGTGTTGGCAATAAAACTCTGGCTAATTGGAAAACTGTGTTGCATGATTTTTGGAAGTGGATTGTCAGGAGAGAAAAGCGCCGATTAAAGCTTGAAATGCCCGAATTTCCAGAAATAAAATTTGAACTGGAAATGAAAAAAATTGTCAACATGGAAGATCAACAGGATATAATTGAAGAAGTTAGACGAATTTCTTGGGAAGCCAACCCCAGGATATGGCTGGGCATCCGCTTAATGTCCTGGTATCCGAAGGTTCGACCAGGGGAAATGCTCAACCTCCAAGAAGGACATATTAATTTTAAAGATAATTGGATTGTTTTTCCACAACCAAAAGAGAAAAAACCCAAATTTATCCACCTGTTACCCGAGCATTCAAAAATCATTCAAGAAATTCAAAGCATGGTCCCATCCGCATTACCTGATATGTATTTTTTCAGACATCTAAAAACCAAGTCAGGGGTAAAAGCTGGCGTAAAGTTTGGTCCAAAATATTTTAATATTTGGTGGAAAAAAGCATGTAAGAATCTTGGAATTTCTGGCGTGTCTGTTTATCCTGGAGTAAAACATTCCACTGTTACGGCATTGGGAACAATAATGTCCCCAGAAGAAATTCAACATGACGTAACCGGTCATGTTTCAGATGCTTTTAAGCGGTATTTTTTACCAGATGTCAACCGAGCTGTTGTTGCAACCCGAAAATTATCTGAAATGCAAGGTGGTCAACATGTGGTCAACATTTCTGATCATATAAAATCATCTAAGTAGTTGATTTTATTGATAAAAATTGGTGGAGGCGGCGGGAGTTGAACCCGCCCTCATATAGCGATATCAAGGCTTTTGGGTGTACGTGCTAAACATGCGCTAACACGGAAAGGGTAAAATCAAAGATATCGGTTCGATTCCCCAGGAGAGAATTTAACCAAAAAGTCATTGTCAGACCTTTCCTATCAGGAACTATGAAAATGATCATGAAAGGTAAATACCATAATCTATAGGATTAAACTCTTGACCCAATAAATTCTTCAAAGATAAAAACAGAGGTTCTGGAAACTCATTCCAATTAAACCAATCCCACTTTTCACATTTATCCAGTTCTTTTATTTGGAGATCTCCAAAATCATATTCTGAGACGACAAACAAAGTCACATAATGTTTTTTTTCTTCTTTAAAAATATCATTTGTATATGCAACACATTGGATGTTTTTAATTGACAGACCTGTCTCTTCAAAAACTTCTCTTTTTGCACAAAGTTCAATAGATTCACCAAATTCCAAGTGCCCACCTGGAAAAGCCCAAGTCCCAGATCCATGAGAATTTAAACACTTTCCCAACAACACTTTCCCATTTTCAATTACAATAACAGCAACTCCTACTGCGGGTCTATTTTGCATCTAAAATTCCTTGAAAATTCTGGCGAGTGGATGCCCTTTTGCTTCGAGCACCAAATCATTGAAATATCCATAAGCTGTCTGACATGCTTCATAGTCAGCTTTCACAAGCCTTTCTTGAACTCGATCCAAAAGTAACTCCGCCTCATCCGGATCAGCTTTTTCTTCCCCAAGATGGGTGAATGAATGGAGGAGAATTTTCTTTGTCTCCCATTTGCGAGCAAGCCATTTAGCATTTTTTACAAGCTTTGTTTCAGCCGAGCTTTTTTCTTGTATATCTTTTGGTTCAACATGAACAAAAGCAACAACGGCCTTTTCATGTTGCTCTGGATGAGAAACTGGCACTTCTTCAAGGGTCTTTATTGTCGGAGTCCATGCAAATTTGTCACAATACCAAAATAACACTCTCATAAGATCACCGGAGGTTTAGCTCTAAAAATTAGCATAACGCCCTGCCCTATCCTATTTTTCATCATTACTTTCTAAAAGATCTTTCTCATCAGCATCAATCATTTTTTGACAATTCGGGCAAGCCATAGACAATTTTTTAACATTCCCCTTCATCAACATTTTTTTGCAATGGGGACAGAAATATGATTTCAAATTTGAATTACTTTGTAACGGTTCTATTTTTTTCTGGTTCAAATCAATCAACCTCAATTCAATACGTTATTATTTTTCAGTACTGTTTTATATCGGCATAATAATTTCAAATCAATGTAAATAATAAAATTCATATTGACGAATATAAAATAGTATTTACTTTTTTCATAACAACAATCCATCGACCTTGCAAAATTTGTTACCATTCTTTTCTGAAAACAAGATTTATCAATTTCGAACAAAATCAAAAAATAATTTAAATCTGTTAAGTCTCCTGCCAAAAACTGCTCCAAACAAACCTGACCGTTTCAAACCAAACCTAACAATGTCAGAAAAAAATCAACCCGGTTAGAAAAATTTCTGACAAAATCCAACAAAACCATAAAATTTTTAAAGGACGTAAAAATGTATCCAACACTTGTTACCCTTAGTTTAATTTTGGTTTTTGGAAGTTCAGCATTTATGTCAATTTCTGGACTGCTTTCCATTTTTTCAAACAATGCCATTACAATTATTAGCATGGGTCTTGGGATGGAAATCGGTAAGATATTATCCATCTCACATTTGTACCGGTCCTGGCAAAGAAATACTGCTTTGGTAAAAACAGGGTATATTTTTATTGTTTTTGTTCTGACCCTTTTGACATCATTTGAGATCATGAGTTTTTTATCCCAGTGTCACCAAAAAACTGTACAAAGCAATCATGTAATCCAATCGAAAATTGAAGCACTGGGAAAAGAAGAATCTGTTTTGAAATCCCAAATC
>JABIYQ010000197.1 GCA_018702715.1 Desulfobacula sp.
TAATGCTTCTCTTACATTATCTTCCAGGCCGGAACATGTTGGACAGCCTGTGTCAAGAATTTCAATTTTCATGATTTCACCCCAATTCTGATTGATTTTTTACATTGGCAATTGTTAAACAAAACAGCAGCATAGTTCATTGAATTAATTTGGTTGTTTTATATTTATTTGCGTTGTCTATGTAACGATGTTATTTTATTTCTTAGTTACCCCCTTTTTTTTAAACAATTTTTAGTTATCGTGTGCTTATTTGCTTAGTAGAACGTGGACGGTGTTGTTTTTGTGACAAACTGAAAAAAAATAATTTTATTTAACCTGAGACCTGTCTTTTATATGGTATAGGTTATCCAATTACTGCAAAGGTTCAAAAGGCTTTTAGAAAATTGTCACATAATATAGATTTAATACGTTCCAGTTAATAAGATAAGGAATAAATTATTAATGATTGATGAAGAGCTGATGGTTGCCTATAGGGAAGGTGATTTAAATGCCTTCCAAATACTCTACAAAAGGCACAAAGGAAGATTAATGGGCTATCTTATTACAAAATTAAAAGATCTGGATGAAGCAGAGGATGTTTTTCAGTCCGTATTTGTCAAACTTCATGCAGGCAGATTTAACTATAAAGAAAATATCCCATTTCTCCCATGGATCTTTACAATTACAAGAAACACTATGATCGATCATATTCGAAAAAAAGGAACCTATAAAAAGCATATCAGTGTTGACACAGAATATATTAGCTCTCGAGCAGCTGGAAACATAAGTGAACCATTATCCATTGGCGCGGCCATATCAGAACTTTCAAGTCTCAGTAATCCGCAACGGCAGGCACTGGAGCTTCGTTTTAATGATGGTCTGTCCTTTGAGGATATCGGCAAACACATGAAAATTACCCACTCAAATGCACGGCAGATAGCCAGTCGGGCGGTCCGAGTCTTGAGAGACATGCTTTCAAATAAAGGAGACGACAAATGAGCGGTAAGAATTTTGATAAAGATATGATGGAAGAATTTATCAAATTTGTTGAAGCTGATCCGGTTTCAACAAAGGTATCTACAAATAATTCCATCCATAAGATGGTGGAAAAGAGCCTCAATCCGGCCATCTGGATGGTTTTTGCCAAATTTTTTAGCATAGAAACCGCAGCCGGTTTTGCAACCTTGCTGGTCTGCCCTCAATTTAATATCAGCTTCGGAAGTCATAATGCACTATTTCATTCACTTCATTCAACTTTGTCCCCTTTCCTCTTTTTTATTGTATGCGGAATCTTTTTTGTACTGTTGGGTGCTGCTCTCGCTGGATTAATTTTATCTCGTGATGAAATTCGGGCAGTCAAAAAAACCAAATATATATACTATGCAGTATACAGCCTGACGGCTTACATAATCTTTGTCACGTTAGGTGCCGAAGTGTTCCTGATGAGTGCCATTGCCTGGATTCTTGGCGCAATAGCAGGTAACTTTATCGGCTTTGAAGCTATTACTCGGATAAGGATGGTTAGGACCTAACGGCAAAAAAATATGGTAAACATTTTTTATGATAAAACTTTTCTTTCGCTTTTTCCTTGTCCTTTTTTTAAGTCTTTTTCTTTTTGGGAATATTTATTTCTGGATTGATGAAAACGGGACCAAACATTTTACCAATATTTCTCCGCCAAAAAATAAAGCAGTTGAAGAACAAAAAGAAAGCCGGACTATTTTTAAAAAACTGTCCTCCAAAAAAAATAATGCTCAGGTTTTTAAAGTGGTAAAAGTTTATGATGGGGACACGATAAAGGTTAAAGGATTTGATCTGACATTTAAAATACGGCTTGTGGGAATTGATTGTCCTGAAACTGGATTTAAAAACCAACAAGATCAACCCTATAGTCAAAGGGCAAAACAATATTTAATTTCCCTGCTGGATAATAAAAAGATAGCCATTAAAACTTATGGTACAGACGCTTATAACAGACAATTGGCAGAAGTTTTCTCTGATGATAAAAACATAAATCTTGAAATGATAAAAGCCGGACTGGCAGAAGTGTATAAGGGCAGGCGCCCTGCAAATCTTGACTCACAGACCTATTTAAAGGAAGAGACCTATGCCAGGCAAACCGGCAAAGGGATGTGGAGACAGGGCAACTTTTATAAAAGCCCTAAACAATGGCGAAAAGAAAATCCA
>JABIYQ010000578.1 GCA_018702715.1 Desulfobacula sp.
CTATTTATCAGTATTGCATAATGACATTACTATTGATGAAATAAATAAAAAAACCATAGATCAATATAAGGACCTTAAAATAGCTACACATTATGGCTGTCACGCCCTTCGTCCTTCTGAAATAATGAAATTTGATGATCCGGTCTCACCCTCACTTTTTGACAATCTTGTAAATGTTACCGGCGCAAAAAGTATTGACTGGCCATCCAAATTGGATTGCTGTGGGGCACCTGTGCTTGGAATTAATGACAATTTATCCTATGACCTTACGCAAAAAAAACTTGTGAATGCTAAAAAAGCAGGTGCGGACTTTATTTGTGTTGCCTGCCCCTGGTGCCATATGCAGTTTGATAAAATTCAGAATCAGATTGCTTCAAAAAGGGATAGTGAATACAGTCTTCCATCCATACTTTATACACAGCTTTTAGGACTTCGTTTGGGAATTGGAAAAGAAGAATTGGGAATTGTCAGCCCAGAAAATCAAGAAAATCAGGATAATGAACTTTTGAAACAAGCTTATTCCAAACTTTTTAATACTGAAGAAAAAAAAGAAAAAAAGAAAAAATCTAAAAAAAAATCGATTAAAAAAAAGGCAATTAAATAAGAGTCTTAAAATATTGAATAAAAATTTGTTATAAAAAATATTAAAGTAAGGTTGTTTATAGGAGTAAAAATGTCACAGAAAAAAATTGGTTCAATAATGGTTGTCGGAGGCGGAATATCAGGCATGCAGGCAGCACTTGATGCTGCTGATTCCGGGTTTTATGTCTATCTTGTTGAAAAGTCACCTTCCATTGGCGGGATTATGGCTCAATTGGACAAGACATTTCCTACCAATGATTGTGCCATGTGAATTATTTCACCAAAACTGGTCGAGGTCGGCCGGCATATAAATATTGAACTTCTAACTTTATCTGAAGTGAAAAATATCTCTGGTGAAGCAGGTGATTTTAAAGTGGATATTGTTCAACATCCGCGGTTTGTTGACATGGATAAATGCATTGCCTGCGGGCTGTGCGCCGAGAAATGTCCTAAAAAAGTGGATGACGAATATGATGAAGCCCTTGGGAAACGAAAAGCAGCTTTTGTACCATATGCCCAGGCCGTACCCTTAAAATATTCACTTGACGCAGAAAACTGTATTTACCTGACCCGGGGAAAATGTGGGAATTGTAAAAAAGTATGTCCCACCGATGCAATCAATTATGAAGATCAACAAAAAGATATCACCCTGAATGTGGGATCTGTTATTATTTCTTCAGGTTGCAAACCTTATGATCCTTCCGAACATGATGTTTATGGATATACCCAGTCTAAAAATATTGTTACAAGTCTTGAGTTTGAACGAATCCTTTCTTCTGCCGGCCCTTATGAAGGCCATTTGGTAAGACCTTCTGATAAAAAAGAACCTAAAAAAATAGCATGGCTGCAATGTATCGGTTCAAGGGACAACCACCTGGGTTCCAATGGATATTGTTCTTCTGTCTGCTGTACATATGCAGTAAAAGAGGCCATGCTTGCCAAGGAGCATAGTCATGATCCCTTAGATACCGCTATTTTCTACATGGATATCCGGACTCATGGCAAGGATTATGAACATTTTTATAACAGGGGCAAAGACGAATCAGGCATAAGATTTGTTAAATCCAAGATTACCAATATTGTCCCTGATCCTGAATCAGATACACAGATCATTAATTACATAGATGAATCCGGAGTTAGACAAAAAGAATCCTTTGATATTGTTGTATTATCCGTTGGCCTGTGTATTGGAAATGAAGCTGTTGAACTTGCAGGCAAAATGGATATTAATCTTGATCATTATAATTTTGTCACCACCAATAGTTTTGCACCGGTCAAGACATCAAAGCCCGGTATTTTTATCTGCGGTGCTTTTGAAGCCCCAAAAGATATCCCTTCTTCAGTTATTGAATCCAGTGCTGCTGCCGGTATGGCAGGTATAGACTTAAGGGATTCAAGATGGTCTCTTACACAAACAAAAGAAATCCCGGAAGAAATCAATGTAACAGGAGAGGCCCCGAGAGTTGGTGTTTTTGTGTGCAGATGCGGGACAAATATTGCCGGTGTAGTTGATGTGCCTGCTGTTGTTGAAATGGCTAAAAAACTACCCTATGTTGAATTTGCCCAGGAAAATATGTTTTCCTGTTCACAGGATACACAGGATGCCATTTCAAACATTATCAAGGAAAAAAAATTAAATAGGGTTGTAATAGCTGCTTGCACACCCAAAACCCATGAGGGTTTGTTCCAGGAAACATTAACTAATGCAGGTATTAATAAATATCTTTTTGATATGGCCAATATTCGTAACCAATGCTCCTGGATACATGCCAAAGAGACTGAAAAAGCAACGGAAAAGGCAAAAGATCTGGTCAGAATGACCACAGCCAAGGTCGCCCTGCATGAATCCTTACCTGAACCCACTCTTGAAATTCACCAATCCGGCCTGGTTATCGGTGGTGGTGTAGCAGGCATTATAGCAGCAAAGACACTTGCTGATCAAGGATATCACACACATCTTCTGGAAAAGGATGACCGGCTTGGTGGTCAGGCAAACAATCTTTATCAAACATGGCAGGGTGAAAAAATAAAGACCCATCTTAGTTCAATGGTAAAGTCTGTTGAAGAAAATGAATTGATCGACATCCATTTGAATACTGAAATAACAGAAGTTGATGGATTTGTTGGAAACTTTGAAACCCACATAAATAAAAATGGTACTCAAGAAACTCTGAAACACGGTATTACAATTATATCCACTGGTGCTTCAGAACTAAAACCCGGGGAGCATCTTTATGGAGATGATGATCGTGTTTTAACAGGGCTTGCTTTGGACCAAAAACTTTTAAATAATGATGAAGACTTAAAGACCACAAACACGGCAGTATTTATCCAATGTGTGGGGTCAAGGATTCCTGAACGTCCCTATTGCTCAAAAGTATGCTGTACTCAATCCATCCGAAATGCCTTAAAACTAAAATCAATAAATCCAGAAATGAAAGTGTTTATTTTGTATCGCGATATGCGCCCCTTTGGATTAAGGGAAGATCTATATACTGAAGCGCGCACCAAAGGAATACAATTTATTAAATTTGATTTTAAAAAAGAACTTGAGGTAAGTTTAAAAGAAGATCATCTGCAGGTACTTTTTTGTGACACCTCCCTAAGAAGGAAAATGAAGATAACGACTAATTTAATTGTCCTTGCTTCTGCCATTGTACCTGAAAAAAGAAATAAACTTGCTGCTTTGTATAAAGCCACCCAGAATGCTGATGGTTTTTTCATGGAAGCCCATGCTAAGCTGCGACCTGTTGACTGTGCCACAGATGGTGTATTCATTTGTGGCCTTGCCCATGCCCCCAAACCAATTGATGAATCCATATCCCAGGCCCAGGCAGCTGCTACAAGGGCAGTTACACTATTGGCCAAGAAGACAATGAACATGGACGGAACAATTGCATTGGTGGACCAGGAGATTTGCAGTTCATGCGGTGTCTGTGTATCTATTTGCCCATTTTCTGCTCCATCTTTTGAAAATGAAGGACGGTATGAGGGAAAAGCACAAGTCAACCCTGTTCTGTGTAAAGGATGTGGCCTGTGCGTTGGTTCATGCAGATCAGGAGCAATACATCTTAAAGGGTTTGACAACAATCAGATATTTGCCCAGATATTTGCTCAAACCGATGAAACTGAAACAAGAGATGATATTCAAATTATAGATGAACCCAAAACAACACCAAAAAAGGAAAAAGATGCAGCCAATGCTGCTGTATAAGGAGATATGATTAATGAGTGAAAACAAAATAAAAATTACCAGTTTCCTTTGTAACTGGTGCAGTTATGGGGCGGCTGATCTTGCCGGTGTCAGCAGGATGCAATATCCTGCAGATATTAGGGTTGTCAGAATTCCCTGCACAGGAAGAATGAGTCCTAAGTTTATTTTGGCAACATTAAGGGAAGGTTCCGACGCTGTCTGGGTATCTGGCTGACATCCCGGTGAATGTCATTACCTGGATGGTAATTATTATGCAAGAAGAAAATTTGCGTTAATGGGAAATCTTCTGGAACACATGGGAATTGAAAAAGACAGGGTCCATTTCTCCTGGATTTCTTCGGCTGAAGCCACAAAATTTGTGGATGTGGTCAAGGAGATTTCAGATAGAGTAAGAGCGCTTGGGCCAAATAAAAAATTTGTAAAGGACTATAATTAGTAAAGGTAATTTTAATGGATACCTGTATAAAAAAAATAAGAGAGCTTTGTGCTGATCTACTTGAAAAAGGTGAAGTGGAAAAAGTGATTGGTTTTGCAAAGGGAACCATTCCCATGGCAACATATCCTATTGCCATTCAAAAAAAACAAGATGTGGACAAACTTGTTTTTAATTCAACATGCGGACTCAACCTTGCCAATTATGCTTCCAAAGAAAAAGGGAAAATAGCCATAATTGCAAAAGGTTGTGATTCAAGGAACATTGTTACCCATATTGTTGAAAATCAGATTCAAAGGGACCAAATTTATATTATAGGAGTGCCCTGTTCCGGCATGGTGGACAAATTTAAAATCGCTGAACTTTTTGAAGACGAGATTATTGAATTTGTAGAATCCGACGGAACCTTGACTGTTTCATCTCCTTTAAAAACACAAACCTTGAAAAAACAAGATTATTTAAAGGGAAATTGTTTGTATTGCACCCATAAAAATCCAGTACTATATGATGTCCTGGCAAAAGATCCTGGGGAAGAACAAAAACTTGATAACCTTTTTCCCGATGTTGATCAGATTGAAGCATTGGATATAGATGCCAAATGGCAGCATTTTGAAGATCTTACAAAAAATTGTATCAGGTGTTATGCCTGTAGAAATGCATGTCCTTTGTGTTATTGCCCCACTTGTTTTGTGGATGAATCTAATCCCCAATGGGTGGGCAAAGGTCAGGATAAGACCGATGTAAATACCTTTCATTTTTTAAGAGCCTTTCATTGTGCCGGACGGTGTACAGATTGCGGGGCCTGTGTTGAAGCCTGTCCCATGGGTATCAATGTCAGGGATTTTACAAGAAAGCTGAACAAAGACACTTTGGACTTCTTTGGTTGGGAAGCCGGCCTTGATGCAACAAAGCGCCCTCCTCTGGATACATATAATCCAGAAGATCCTGATGATTTTATCAAGTAAATAAAAGGGGTATATAAAAAGGGTATATAATGAAATTCATAACAATTGATAAAAAAGACTGGACCAAAGGCATTGATAAATCCAGAGAGACATATCAGCTTTTTGGCCCTGTTAAAGATAAAAACGGGTGCCTGATCAAAAAACTTGATACAGATGTCCAACCGGACATGGGATATCAAGCGTCTGTCATGTCGACAAAATCAGTTCTTTTTCCACAGACGGAAAAAATTTTAAATGCAAATTTAAATGAATCGGTTGAAGATCACCATATCATGAAACGCTCACAAACTGATTATTCCCCCCGAGCGGTTCTGGGTATCAGACCCTATGATGCAAAAGCAATTGCACTTGTGAAACTTAATTTTGATACAAACGAGTTTAAAGATCCCTATTGGTGTGATGCCTATGATGCCACAGTTTTTGTGGGGCTTGGCATTACCAAACCAGGGCCTTTTGATTTTTCCACTTCTGTTGGAACCGGACCTTTTTGTGAAGAAGGTCTAGATATCCTTCTTGCTGACCTTGATGACAAATATCTTGCAAAAGTACTCACAAAAAAGGGAGATGCTTATGCAATTGCCTGCGGATTTGATGTTAATGCCGATGAAAAAGAAAGCCAGGTATTGTTTGATATACTGAGAAAAGAAGCAGAAAAAAATATTGTATCATTTGTGGAGACAGATAAGCTTAAGGAAAAAACTGTTCTTGAACTTCACGAGGCCCCTTTCTGGGATGATGTGGCATTTTCCTGTATCAATTGCGGAACCTGCACCTATGTCTGTCCCACATGCTGGTGCTTTGATATCCAGGACGAAACCAAACAAAAACAAGCCACAAGATTCCGAAACTGGGATACCTGCATGTCTCCATTGTTTACCCGCCACGCCACAGGTCATAATCCAAGGGGAAACAAGATTCAGAGAGTCAGACAAAGATTCATGCATAAGCTCAAATACTTTCTTGATAAATATGATCAGGGTATCATGTGTGTGGGATGCGGAAGATGTGTAAAAAGCTGTCCTGTCAATATAGACATCCGGGAGGTATGCCTTACTATGAACACTTTTGAGAAGCAAGAATAGCGAACACAAGGAGTACAGACATGGAAAACCCCTATATGCCCTATCCAGTTCGCATTGATGATATTGAAATTGCAACTGAAGATAAATCCCTTAAAACATTTAAATTTGTTTTTCTTAATGAAGGGGATGAAGAAAAATTTTCTTACCAAGCCGGACAATTTGCTGAATTGTCTATCCCGGGAGTGGGAGAAATTCCCATTGGCATTGCTTCATCGCCGGTTGAAAAAGGATTCGTAAAATTCACTGTTTTCAGGACTGGAGTGGTTACATCCCATCTTCACAATATGAAGGTCGGAGATATAATGGGAATTCGAGGCCCACTGGGCAATTGGTATCCCTGGGACAAACTTGAAAATAAAAATGTTGTCATTATTGGTGGAGGATTTGCATTTACAACGTTAAGATCATCCATTATCTATATGCTTGATCCCAGTAACAGGAGCAA
>JABIYQ010000101.1 GCA_018702715.1 Desulfobacula sp.
AGGCCAATCTTTAAAATCTGGTGGCCCATATACAAGGCGCATTAAAGGTTGCATACTATACGTATTCGGCCTTTGATGCAACAAAGTAGATGGGCCAAAAGACAAGCAATTTCGTTCAACTTATAAACTTTGCGGTCCTTAACATTCAGATAATTATGGAGAAGTAAATGGATTTTACAATACCGGGAAAAACGCAAACCATAGTTGAAATGATGGATGAATTTGTAAAAAAAGAACTCTTTCCTCTTGAGAACGACCTGACTTCCAATGATTATGATGCCTTTGAAAACCAATTGAATAAGAAACGGGAAATAGTAAAGCAAATGGAGCTATGGGCACCGAATCACCCGACCCAATTCGGTGGCATGGGGCTCAGCCTTATGGAACATGCCTTTGTTTCGGAAGTTCTTGGCCAGTCTCCTATTGGGCATTATGTCTTTGGCTGCCAGGCCCCTGATGCCGGGAATATTGAAATTCTCCACAAGTACGGAACTAAGACCCAGAAGGAGAAGTATTTAAAGCCCCTTGTTGATGGGAAAATAAGAAGCTGCTTTTCAATGACAGAAGTCGATATGCCCGGATCTAATCCTTTAATGCTTGAAACCACAGCTGTAAAGGAAAAAAAAGATTATGTGATCAACGGCCACAAATGGTATTCCTCATCAGCCGACGGTGCTGAATTTGCTATTGTCATGGCCGTGACAAATCCTGAAAACTCAACTTATCTCAAAGCAAGCATGATCATTGTTCCTTCCGACACTATAGGGTTCAACCTTGTTAGAAACATCCCTGTCATGGGTCATTCCGGGAAAGGCTATTTTAGTCATGGCGAAATAATATACCAGAACTGCCGTGTTCCACAAAAAAATATCCTTGGCAATGAAGGATTGGGATTTGTTATGGCTCAGGATAGACTTGGACCGGGAAGGATTCACCATTGCATGCGGTGGATCGGAGTATGCAACAGGGCCTTTGACCTGATGTGCAGCCGGGCCGTACAAAGAACAATTGCACCGGGCAAAAAACTTGCATCAAAGCAGATCGTTCAGGCATGGATCGCCGAGTGTGCAGCCAAAATTCAGGCAGCAAGGCTGATGGTTCTTCATGCTGCATGGATGATTGATACTGTCGGTGCATCTGCTGCCAGAAAGGAAATTTCCATGATCAAGTATGTGGTGGCAAATACGCTTCAAAAGGTTCTTGATACGGCTATTCAGGTTCACGGCGGACTCGGGATGTCTTCGGATACTGTTCTTTCATACTTTTGGTGTCATGAACGGGGAGCAAGGATCTATGATGGTGCTGATGAAGTCCATAAAACATCTGTGGCTAAAAGAATCTTAAAGGATTATACGAGTTAATTTTTTATACGTATTCAGCCTTTGATGCAACGAAGTAGATGGGCCAAAAGAAAAGCAATTTAGTTCAACATATAAAATTTTCGATCATAGGGAAGAATGAAGATGGATAGTATTATTGATGCGCCAATAAAAATCAGGAAAGGCGAGGAACTGGATATCTTACAGCTTGAGACTTTCTTGAAAGATGAGATAAAAGGATTGTCAGGACCCATAACCGTTAAACAATTTCCTTCAGGCTTTTCAAACCTCACATATCAGATAACGGCCAATGACAGGGAACTGATACTCAGACGTCCCCCCTTTGGAACCAAGGCCAGGTCTGCCCACGATATGGCAAGAGAATTCAATATTCTAAAAGCCCTTTACTCTGTTTTTCCATATTGTCCCAAACCGTATATCTATTCACAAGACAAATCTATTATCGGTTCATCTTTCTATGTTATGGAAAAGCTTTCCGGCATCATCCTGAGAAAAAATCTGCCTGACGGTCTGGCTTTTACTCCGGAACAGGCAAAAACGCTTAGCCGGTCTTATCTTGACATCCAACACCAGCTCCATTCAATAGATTATAAATCAATCGGACTTGAAGATTTTGGAAAACCAACAGGGTATATAAAAAGACAGGTTGAAGGATGGAGCAAAAGATACAGAAACGCAAAGACAGATGATGCACCGGATTTTGAAGACGTGATGACATGGCTTGATAAAAAACAGCCGTCTGACTGTGAGAAACCAGGAATTATTCACAATGATTACAAGCTTGATAATGTGGTTCTTGATACTGAAAATCCAACAAAAATTATAGGGGTACTTGACTGGGAAATGGCAACCATCGGAGATCCCCTGATGGACCTTGGAAGTTCAATGGCATACTGGATACAGGAAAGCGATTCAGCTGAACTACTTGCCATTAGAACCCTGCCAACTCATATTAAAGGGTTTTTGACAAGGGAAGAACTGGTTGAAAGATATCTTAAAAAATCCGGATTAAAAATTGATTCTTTTAATTTTTATCTTGTTTTTGGAATGTTCCGTCTTGCCGGTATCGCCCAGCAGATTTATTATCGCTATTTTCACGGACAAACAAAGGACAAACGATTTGCCATGCTTATTTTTGCCGTTCAAATCCTTGAAAAAGAAGCAAAAAAAATAATGTTGAAAACTTAATTTGATTCTGACGGGGAGTCCCTGAGAAAAAGCAGGCCAAAGAAATATTAAAAGGTGTAAAAGGTATTAAATGAAGTACGATGAATTTCTCCATACGATTCCCGATTCAAGAATGGATATATGCAGGAATGTTTTTTTAGAATACAGGGATAAAATAAAGATCAAGAAAGAAAAAACGATAATAAAAAATCTGGAAAAAATATTCAAAGTCACTCTAAGAATCGGTATTGATAAAGGTTTCCAGGCGATGACCATGCGCGATTTAAGCAGCACTTCGAACTTAAGTATGGGTGCTCTTTACTCATACTTCTCAAGTAAGGAAGAGATTCTCAGAGTTTTTTTAAGTGAAGGGCGAAAGATTATAAGTCAGATTCTTGTGGAATTGATAGAAAAAGAAAAAGAACCTGTTGCAAAACTTAAAACCGCAGTAGAAGTGCATCTTTTTTTAACAGAAAAAATGCATAAGTGGTTCTATTTTTCATATATGGAGGCCAAAAACCTGAGCCCGGAAGAAAGAGAAAATGCTGTTCAAAGTGAGCTGTACACTGAAAAACTAATTGAAAATATATTAATCGACGGTGACAAAAAAGGCGTGTTCGCAAAAATAGACCATTCACTTGCTGCAAGTGTGATAAAAGCAATGCTGCAGGACTGGTATTTGAAACGGGGTAAATACTCAAAAAGGAATATAGATGTTGATCACTATGCTGAATTTATAATGTCCTTTATTAATTCTTTTGTAATTGTTCAGCCCGTTAAAAAAAGTTATCCCCAAAGCCCTGTCTGATGGATATTTGCAGGAGGTTAAGCGTTTAGCATCGAAACAAATATCCATCAGACAGGGCGGGTTCAAGCGTAAGAGCTGAATAATTACATTCTTTTTATCTTAAAATATAAGATAGATAAGCATTAAAACGGACAAACCATTTGTTTTTTAACTTTTATTCTGAAGAGAAGGAAATCTTGAGCTGTCTGTGTGGGGATAGAATTTGGCACCGGAAAACATATTCATAAATTCCTGGTTGACGTTGAGTTCAATATAAGTAATGGATTGCCGGATCTTCATAATCCTTTCAAAGGCATCCGGGTTTTTCAGCAATTGTTTTGCCCCGCCAAGGGAACTGTTACCCAGGACTTCAAAGGTTTTAAGGGGAAGATCAGGGAGCATGCCGATGGATATGGCAGACACGGGGTTGATGAATGATCCAAATGTTCCTGCCACATAAAATTTTTCCAGATCTTCAAATTCAAGTCCGGCTGTATTTTTTACAATCACCTCCAGGATGGTATACATGGCCGCCTTTGAACTGGTCAAAGAATTTAAGTCTAGCTGAGTTAAACAGATGGGTTCTCCTGTTCCGGAATGATTTTCATCCACAAGCATAAAATAATTCATCCCGTCTTTTTCAAACAAGTTCTCCCCACAGGTTTGTCTAGAAAATTTCCCCCTGATGTCAATCCGTTTTGTTAAAAAGAGGTTTGCAGCAAGGTCAATCATCCCAGACCCACAGATGCCCACAGGCTTTTTTTCATCTATGGTATGAATCATAAGGTCACCTGTATCAGCATCAACCCATACTTGATCGATCACGCCCGGTTTTGCAGTCATGCCCATTTTACTGACCCCACCCTCCAGTGCAGGGCCTGCTGCACCGGCACAGGCAATGAGCCAGTCGCTATTCCCCACCACAATCTCTGCATTGGTGCCCACATCCACCATGATGCAGGGGGCCTGTTTTTGATCAAGATCTGAAAAAAGAATGCCTGCAATCAGATCCCCACCAAAATATGATCCGATATTGGGGAATAAAAACGCCACACCATTTTCATTGATCTTGAGGGCTAAATTTTTTGAAGGCTGGGTATCCGGGATGTTTACACAGGGGATATAGGGTTCTTTTATGATTTCAATGGGCTCTATCCCTAAAAACAAATGGGTCATGGCAGTATTGCCGGCACCCGTAAAAAGGTAAACATCTTCTTTTTGAAATCCATATTCTTTGCAAAGAGCTGATATATTAAAGTTTACAGAGTCGATAACAAGAGAGTTCAATTCTTCCAACCCCGTATTTTGATCCATAGTTTGACTAAACTTTTGATCCAATTTTTGACCAGACTTTTGATTGGAATAATGGATTCTTGCA
>JABIYQ010000403.1 GCA_018702715.1 Desulfobacula sp.
AATTGCTTCCAATGCAAGGCACTCAGGCTCAGTGACCCTTGTGGGGATAGAGCCTCAAAAGGAAAAAAAAATTTCTTTCATTGGCAAAGCCGTGATAGCAGGACGTTTTCTTTTAGAGGATGATAAGAATAAAATCGTTGTGGGAAAGGCGTTTCTTAAGAAATTTAATACAAAAATTGGTAATAAATTGATAATAATGTCCCAGGACACCCAAAATGAGATTGCATCAAAAGCTTTCAGGATTGTTGGAATTTTCAATGCAGAATCTGAAGCTGTTGAAAAACAATTTGTTTTTGTCCCCATATCACAGGCTGCAAAAATGCTTAAAATGAGGAATGCAATATCAGAAATTTCAATAATGCTGCCAAAACTTGATATTACCGGCAAAAAAGAAACTCAAACTGCCAGGAAAATAATTGCTGCCATCAATGATGATAAATTTGTTATTGAAACCTGGCAACAGCTTTTACCCATGATAAAAGCATATCTTGAGATGTCAGGATTTTTTCTTTATATCTGGTATTTTGTGGTTTTTGTTGCAATGGGCTTTGGTATTGTTAATACAACCCTTATGGCCATATTTGAAAGAATGAGAGAGTTTGGTTTAATGAAAGCTCTTGGAATGAGGCCCTTCCAGGTCATTAAAGGTGTTGTGACAGAGACTTTTTTTCTTTTGGTTTTAGGGATATTGGCAGGAAATATTCTGGGATTTTTAAGTGTTGCGGCCATTGCAAGAAACGGGATTGATTTATCAGCTCTGGCGGCTGGTGCGGAAATGTGGGGAATCCCAAGAAAACTCTATCCGGAAATCTGGGTACAGGATGTTGTTGTGGCAGGATTTGTGGTGCTTGTTTTAGGTATTTTAGTCAGCTTATATCCGGCTTTTAAGGCTGCCAGGATTACACCTGCCACGGCCATGACTAAAAATTAGAAGGGGGTCAGCATCTTTGGGGGTCAGACCTGTAGACCTGCATATGGAGGAAAATATGGCAATTGTTGAAACAAAAAACATCAAGAAAATATATCAACAGGGGAAAGTAAAAGTTGAAGCCCTTTGCGGTGTAGATCTTATAGTGGATAAGGCTGAGTTTATTGCCCTTGCCGGCCCGTCTGGATCAGGAAAAACCACGATGCTGAACATAATAGGTGGCCTTGACCTGCCAGACTCAGGAAGTGTAATCGTTGACAATAATAAATTTTCAGACATGAACCAGGCAGATCTTGCTTCTTTAAGACTTCATAAAATAGGCTTTGTTTTTCAGGCATTTAATCTTATTCCTGTTTTGTCGGCTATTGAAAATGTAGAGTATGTTATGCTTTTGCAGGGTGTGCCTAAAACTGAACGACACGACAGGGCTATGGAAATACTTGATGATGTAGGCCTTGAAGGTAAATATGACAGACGTCCTGCCGAACTTTCAGGAGGGCAGCAGCAAAGGGTCGCTGTTGCAAGGGCCATTGTTTCAGGTCCTGCAATTGTTCTTGCAGACGAACCTACTGCAAATCTTGATTCAAAAACAGGAAACGACCTTCTTTTAATGATGAAACAGATGAACAAAGAAAAAAAAGTCACTTTTATTTTTTCCACCCATGACAACATGGTCATGGATTATGCGGGAAGACTTGTCACTATCAAAGACGGGCTTATTGTAAATGATGAAACCAAATCATGATAAACTGTATCGGGTCATATCATTTTTTTTATTATTCATATTTACTCAAAACCTATGGGCCGGACCCGAAAAAGTCTTGTATGAGAAAAAAATCTGGTTAAAAAATATTGACCACCAGTTTGGAGGACATTTAAAACTTGAACAGGATTTAAGCGGTTATGATACCCGATCTTATTTTAAGCCGGTGGGAACCCGCACCGGCCTGGACTTCCTTGCCAATATCAGGCTGATGGACAAGCTTATTTTATCTGAAAAAATTTATTTTGAAATTCATTATGAGGCCTTCCTTAAATCCGGGGCTACCTATAAAAAGCAATATGAAATTCAAAAAAAAATCCCGCAAATTACCTCAGGGCTGGAATCCCAGTTTTTAAACATTGATAAAAGAAGACTTTTAGACTTAACAAAAACTATTAAAGATACGGATGATTATGTTTTATGGAACAGGCTGGATCGTCTGTTTTTTTCGATAAAACCGTCCTGGGGAGACATCCTGATTGGAAGGCAGGCCATTACATGGGGAAACGGTTTTATGTTCAATCCCATGGATCTTTTCAATCCGTTTGCACCT
>JABIYQ010000123.1 GCA_018702715.1 Desulfobacula sp.
CATGGATTTCGGTTGCATTGGCAAAAACATGAATGTCCTTTTGGGAAAGAATCTGCTCAATTATTATATTTGATGGAATGATCGACTTTAAAAGATTGAGGGTTTCTTTGATCAAAGGCGTAAGCGGCAAAGCTTTTTGCTCAATATCTCTTTGATTGCTAAATGAAAGAATTTGTTTTACTAAATCGCGGGCTCTTATCGTCCCTTTCAAAATATCTTCAAGATTTTCCTGTATGGGATGATCTTTTGGTAAATCTTCAATGGACATTTCTGTAAAACCAATAATGGGGTACAGGATATTGTTGAAATCATGGGCAATCCCTCCGGCTAATGTTCCTATTGATTCAAGTTTTTGGGCCTGCAGCAACTGACCCTCCAACTTTACCTTTTCTTCTTCCATCCGCTTTTGTTCGGTAATATCACGGGCAACCACTACTGAGCCCACGACAATACCCTCTTTATCTCGAATGGGCGCCAAGTTATAACTGCCAACCCAGGTTTTTCCGGTATCTTTCCTGTGTATGGTGTATTCAGAGTTTATCCCGGTTTCACCTCTCAGAGCCCTTGGAACCGCCCACATTTTAATGGGTGCCAGTGTCCCATCCGGCAGGTAAACCTCAAAGACATCAGGGTATTCAGCAAAGGTTTTTAAGCACTCATTTTTGTTCTTAAATCGATGGAACGTTGCACAAGCTTCGTTAAATTCTATGAACTGCCCATTGGCATCCGTAATGAATACAGCGTCCGTCATGCTTTCCAAGGCTGCTTTTAAAGTTGATTGACTCTCTCTTAAGGATTCTTCCGCCTGCTTGCGTTTGGTGATGTCAACTATTGAGCCTTCTATGTAACCTTTTTCCGAAAAGATCGTTGCTGAAAAGCTTATCCAGATCAAGGATTTATCTTTGCGAATGATTTTTGTTTCATAATCAAAAACAAATCCATTTTTTTTCAGTGTCTCCACCAGTTTATCTCGTCCGCTGGTATCAGCCCAGGCATCGGCAGAATTAAACTTAGCCATGCAGTCCCCAATCGTTGAATATCCTGCCATTTTCGCATATCGTTCATTTATTTCAATCAGTTTACCGTCTGAAATCCCTGTCCTGAATAAGGCGACCTGGGCATTGTTGAACAATACTTTGTATTTTTTTTCACTATCCTTTAGTGCTGTCTCAGTTTTTTTTCGGAGAATGACCTCTGTTTTAAGCCGTTTGTTCCAGATCAAAATAAATCCGATTATAAAAAAAGCGATTCCGATGACACCCAAAACCCATTTTAATACATAGATTTTATTTATACCGTATTCATATCGGATGGAAAGCCACTTATTTCGAATGACGGCATGTTCCTCAGGTGTCATGGACGCAAGTGTCTTATTAATGATGCCGGATAGTTCCGGCCAGTCACTGCGTATGGCCATGGCCTGATTATGATTGTCAAATGGTGTTGGGGCGGCAACCTTTATATTTGTGTATCCCTTTGTCTGTATCGTATAAGTAGTCGATAAAAGATTACCGATATACGCATCAACCAATCCTGTGGAGAGCTCTTTAACAGGAATTTGTGCAAAATTTTTCAGATTGGCTGAAACTACTTTGAGATGGATTCCGGGATAATCTTGTCTCAACCTTTGGTGCATTACATATCCCTCTTCAACAGATACGGTTTTTCCGTTCAAATCATCTATTGAACTGATGAAATCTGAATCTACCCTGGTAAATATAACCCATGGCGCAAAAATATATTCATCTGTAAAGATCATGTCTTTTTTGCGCTCATTTGTAATTTTTGCAGTTGGGACCATGTCCACAACTTCATGCCGTTTTATATACTCAAGCGCCTCGGGCCAGGTCACTTCAGACGCACTAATATACTTGAAATTAATATCATTAACGTTGAATATGTGCGTCAAATAATCTATGGCGATCCCCTGGATTTTTCCATGTGTTAGCATAAATGGTGGAGAATTGCCTATACGAATCCGGACGACATGATGTTCGCTTATCCAGGCTTTCTCTTCAGGGCTCAACTGAAATTTTGAATCACTCCCAGAACATGGTAATGTGATAATGAAAAATATGAGCCAAATGAGATGGACTATTGGATTACGCATTCTTTTTTTTAGCATCAACATTTTTTTCCGATTAACATTTATTGAGACGTTCATTACAGCGTATGTGTCCACGGTTCCTGTGTATTTTTCTTGCCTGGAATTGCAAATAGTTCAACTATTAATAAATTTTAAATGGGTTCAACAAATAATATAATATCTCAAATAGTATCATAATGCAAAAAAAATCAGAGGATTAAAACTAATTTACTCGCGACTATTGATGGTATAGACCAAACTTTCACCCTTCCGGCTTTTTTAAATTTCCCCCAAATACCACATTTGGTATAGACAGTTTTTTTATCCAATGAATCCTTGACCCCTTGTTTCTATCGCCTTATATTGACAACAAAAAACTTGTCAATCACACCCTGACCATACTCAGGATAAAAAAAAGGAAATAATGGGAAGATGTTTGGTTTAATTAAAAAAATTATTGGCAGCAACAATGACAAAGTGCAGACCACAGACCATGATATTGTAGACGCTCACCTGGCATTGACCGTTCTGCTGCTTGAGGCAGCCTATGCAGATGGCGAGTGCAGTGGAGAGGAAAAAAAACATCTGGTTGAAACGCTTGTGACAAAATTTGGCATATCGAGGCAGGAAATTAATACCTTGCTTGCTGACAGGGATAAAGAGCAAAGAGAATATGTAGACCTTTTTGTCTATACTCAATTTATCAACGAAAATTTTTCCGAAAAGCAAAAGATCGACATAATGGAATCTGTCTGGCGTATTATTTTGCTGGATGATCACCTTGAAGCACATGAGGACCACTTTGCCCACAAACTTGCAAGCCTTCTTCGCTTAAGCCATAAGGATTTGATTGACGCCAAACTAAGAGCGAGAAAACAGCTTTCATGAATGGATTGCAAAAAAACCAGCCAGGATGATGATGTAAAATAATTTTTCTGATATGGATTTTATTATGTTTTATAATAGGTATCCAGATATTTTTTCAGGATGTCGCTGACAATTCCCCTGGCAGGAATTGTTGCAGCCATGCCGTAAACAGGGGCCATTCCTTTTTTTGTGTCTGGTGTTGTTTTTACTCGTTCAACAGCTAATTTCAAATCGTCAACAAACCTCTGGCAAACCCCTTCCCGGGTATGCAAAAGGGTAATGGCGATATGAACACAGGAGGGTTTATGAAGACCGTTGAGGCTCCAGCCTTTTTGGGTCATTTCGTCAAGCACTCTGTAAATATTAAGCTTTTTTGAGCCAAAAGCAATCACCCACAAGGGTTTTCCAAGAATATAGAGTTCAGGAATATCGCAAATTCCCTGTTTGATTTTATTTGCAGTATCCATTATTTTTCGGGTTGCATCAAGATATCCTTTTTCACCAATGGATAAAAGAGATGCCCAGCAGGCAGCACTCAAAGCCCCTGGTCTGCTTCCGGCAAATGTTGGGGAAAAATAAAGACCGCCGGGCCAGTCCGTGGCAGTGTAGTACTGGAAATGCCGAAGCTCTTCCCCGCGATACATGACAACAGAGGTGCCTTTGGCAGCATATCCATATTTATGGGTATCTGCGGACATGGAGGTGACACCCTTGAGTCTGAAATCAAACAGAGGCACATCAAAACCTAATTTTTCGGCAAAGGGCAGGACAAAGCCGCCAAGGCATGCATCCGTATGAAACCCGATATTATGCTCCATTGCAATGGCTGACATCTCTTCTATAGGATCAATCGTCCCATGGGGAAAGGAGGGAGCCGAGCCCACAATGGCAATGGTATTTTTGTTGATGGCTTTTTTGACTTGACTGATATCAGCCTGGAAATTCTTGTTCACACGAATATGCTGCATTTTGATATTAAAATACTGACAGGCTTTGTCAAAGGCGGCATGGGCTGTTTCAGGAACAATGAGTTCCGGGTTTTTTATGTTTTTATTAACCCGGGTAAAATCCCTATAGGTTTTCATGGCAAGCAGAATGCTTTCTGTTCCGCCCGAGGTCACGGTGCCACAGATAGGGTCCTCCGTCTTTTTTGACGAAAGCATTGTGGCTGTCATTCCAATTATTTCCGCTTCAAATCTGGAAGCACTGGGCCATAGATCGGAGTGCAGCGGATTAATTTGTGAAGTAACTGCATAGACCTTGTTTAAAAATTCAATATGCTCCTGGTTGCCATGGTATACTGCTCCTGAGACATAACCATCTTTCCATTTATCTTCCTCCCTTGTGTTCATTTCTATAATCTGTTCAAGAATATCCTCTTTTTTAAACGGCTCCCGGGGAAGATGGGTATTTGAGTTAAAGACATCTTTATAGGGTTTTAAAGATGTCTCAAGATCTTTGATAACCTTATTTAGTTCTTTGTCGACTCTCTTTTTCACATAGGGTATTTTTTTTAAATGCTTTTCCATAAAGCCGGCAAGTTTTTGCGGGATGAAACTAAATAGTTTTTCAATCATTTTTATTTATTTAACCTTTTATATATTTTTTTATTCTGTTTATAAATGGCCTGGTATTGTTTAAATAATTTTTTATAGAGTTTAAGGTTTTTTGGATTGGGCTTGA
>JABIYQ010000096.1 GCA_018702715.1 Desulfobacula sp.
ATTGGAATTTGAGAAAATAAAGGAGAACCCATGTCAAAAGAAAAAGTTGTTCTGGCCTATTCAGGTGGGCTTGACACCTCTGTTATATTAAAATGGTTATTAGAACAAGGTTATGAAGTATTTGCCTATATGGCTAATATCGGCCAGGAAGAAGATTTTAAAGCTGCTGAACAAAAGGCATTAAAAATCGGTGCATCCAGAGTATTTATTGAAGATATGAGAAAAGAATTTGTCACGGACTACATCTTCCCCGTTTATAAAGCCAACACAATATATGAAGGCAGATACCTTTTAGGTACAGCCATTGCCCGACCCATCATTGCAAAAAAACAAATAGAGATTGCAAAACAAGTGGGTGCCCAATTTGTATCCCATGGCGCAACAGGAAAAGGAAATGATCAGGTCAGGTTTGAATTGTCTTATTATGCCCTGAATCCAAAAATCAAGGTGATTGCACCCTGGAAAAACGCTGAATTTTTAGCCGCCTTCAAGGGACGAACCGATCTTCTTGAGTACGCTAAAAAACACAGCATACCTACAAAACAATCTGCTTCCAAACCCTATAGTGAAGATGACAACCTGCTGCATATTTCCCATGAAGCAGGCATTCTTGAAGATCCTGCCCATGAGTGCGAAGAAAATATTTATTCCCATACAGTGTCCCCGGAAAAAGCCCCGGACATTCCCACAAAAATCAAAATTGAATTCAAAGACGGCATTCCGGTTAAAGTTAGTAACCTTGAAGATAATACGATTAAAACCGATGCCCTTGAGCTTTTTGAATACTTAAATCTTTTGGGAAGAAAAAATGGGATCGGCCGGCTTGATATGGTTGAAAACAGGTTTGTGGGAATCAAGTCAAGGGGCGTATACGAAACACCCGGCGGCACCATTCTGCATGAAGCCCACAAAGACATTGAAGGTGTGGCCATGGACCGGGAAGTGATGCGACTTCGAGACATGCTGTCTGCCAAATTTGCAGAGCTTGTATATAATGGATTTTGGTTCAGCCCTGAAATGGAGTTTCTCATGGTTGCTATTGATAAGAGCCAGGAAGTCATTGATGGTGAAGTCACCTTAAAGCTCTATAAAGGAACTGCATACCCCATTGCCAGGACAAGCCCTTCTTCTTTGTACGATCAGGATCTTTCTTCCATGGATATCGAGGGGGGTTACAACCAGGAAGATGCAGAAGGCTTTATCAAAATAAATGCCATCAGACTTATGGCCCATAGAAATATCATAAATAAAAAAAAATAATTGTATAGCCTGCCCGGAAGCCTTTTTTGATCTACCGGTTTTATCTTCCGGGCAACCTTAATTAGAGCTTGACCGGAAACTAATTATTTTCCTACAATAGGTTCAACAAATTTAGACTCTGAATCCCAGGGAAAAAGAATCCAGGTATCCTGGCTGACTTCGGTCACATAGATATCCACAAGGGGCTTGCCTGCGGGTTTGGCGTATACCGTTGCAAAATAAGCGTCCGGCAGCATATTTCTTACAATTTTTGCTGTGGCGCCAGTATCCACAAGATCATCAATAATCAAAAGGCCTTCACCTGAACCCTCAACCGATTTCAGAATTTTTGCGCTTCCTTGAGCTTTCCAGTCATAGCTTGTTATGCAGACAGTATCAATATAGTGTATGCCAAGTTCCCGTGCAATGATTGCTGCAGGAACCATCCCGCCCCGTGTAATAGCAACAATCCCTTTCCATGGCTTTCCCATGTCATGAAGCCTCCATGACAGAGCTTTTGAATCTCTGTGAAGCTGTTCCCAGGAAATGGGATAGCTCCTATTGTATTTATCCTTGTTTTTCCCCATCTATTGTCATGCTCCCGCTGTCAATTATTGTATTGTTTTTGACTTTTATCATGTTAGGCTTTATTTTATCTGCAAGACTTTAAAAAATAAAGGATAAAAATATTGAAAGATATAAAAGAAAGGTGTCTATCCTGTGGCGGAAGGCTATATATTAAACGAACCTGAACAAAGGTCTATTTTTGCTGCAGGTCCTGCACAGAAAAGTATCCTGAAGATAAGTATAAAAATCTCATGGACGAATACCTTGAGGAAAAACTTGCCAATATCCCTGTTAACAGGTTGTGATAACGAACATTATGAGTCTGTAAATTTTGTTGTGCCGCGATTATAAGATAAAAAATAGTATATATCTAAATGTGAAAATAAAAAATACTATTGGAAAAGATTAAAAATTTTAAAAAGGTGTTTCACCCTTATGGACCAATTTCCTTGGGCCTCCAGCACCACCTGGAGTCCAGTTTCTTGTTTCACTGATCTTTTTATAGTTATCAAGTTTACCAAGCTCTTTGAGCCGTTCTACAATTAAATGCCATGCACATTCAACATCATGGCCATGGATATACTGATCTCGCATTTTCCATTTGTTGACCCGCCGCATGGTCCGTTAAAAAGCTTTTTGGCACATCTGGCAATGGGGCATACGCCACCTGTTAACCCAAGAAGACAATCGCCGCATCCTGCACATTTTTCATTAAAAACACCCGCCTGATCCTGTGCACCCAGAAAGGTTGTATTCAATCCAGGTAAAACAGGAATGCCTTTAAATATATCCGCCATGGTTTGGACTCCGGCACCACAGGCAAGAGATAAAATGGCATCCACGCCTTTGGGAAGATCAAAAAAAGGGTTGATCCAGTCTTTTTCGCATTGCCTTTCCAGCATACTGTTTTCAAATATATGAAGGTTTTTTTCCTCTTAAATCTTGTTGCTATATTTTTTTTTGATTCCCCGAAACTGATCATAGGAAAGCCCAAGCCTTTTTGCAGCATTTTTCTGATTAAATCTGCATTCTTTTAACGCTTTTGATATCAGATGGAATTCCAACTCGCCAATGGCTTGCTTAAAGGGTTTTTTCAAAATTTCATCCATGACATTGACATTGATGGGCTCGTTGCTGTTTGATTCATCTATAACCTTTGGATTTTGAAAGGATTCATCCTTTTTTTTCTTTTTTCCCAATCCCACGTCTTCCAAAGCATCCCCAAAAGGATTGTTAAAAGGATTAAAGGATATCTCTTTAATTTTATCAGAACAAGATTTATATACTGCACGTTCAATTACATTTTTTAATTCCCTGATATTTCCAGGCCATGAATAACTCTCAAGCGCTTGTAATGCCGAAGAAGAAATCCTTGGTATTTCATCCCGGCCAAGCTCAAATGCCATCCTTGCTGCAAAATGATTTGCAAGAACCAGGATGTCACCTTGTCTTTTTCTTAATGGCGGCACATAAATCACTTCAAAGGAAAGCCGATCAAGCAGGTCGGCTTTAAACAACCCTTTTTGCACCATTAAAAAAAGATCCACATTTGTCGCTGCCACAATCCGCACATCCACATTGATAGACTTAGAGGAGCCAACCCGCTCAAAACTGCCATACTCAACCACCCTTAAAATTTTTTCCTGAACTTCCATGGGGATTGTCCCGATTTCATCTAAAAAAAGCGTACCTTCGGATGCTTTTTCAAACCGGCCTTCCTGTCTTGCGCCGGCTCCTGTAAATGCGCCTTTTTCATACCCAAACAATTCAGAACCGATAAGAGTTGGTGTCAGTGCTGAACAATTCAATGTTATCAAAGGCTTTTGCCATCTTTTTGATAAAAAATGAATCTTTGATGCCGCAAGTTCCTTGCCTGTACCACGCTCACCTAAAATCAAAACCGGACGCTCAATGGGTGCCACCTTTGAAATCTGTTCCTGGAATTCAAGGAATGTCTCAGACTGCCCTATTGCTTCCGGTATTGAAAAATGTTTACGCCCCCCTTTACGCTGGCTGGATATTACCATTCTTTCCTCTCAAGATAATCTGCAGGTTTGATAAAATAATTCAACTATTGGTCAATATAACCCATATTTAGCGGATGTTACCACATAGGGCACATCATAGTCAATGGTAATAAGTACCTAAAATCAAAGTATATTTTATACATAAACTTACTCTGGCACGCTAAATGCTAAATACTATTTGTATTCTTAATTGTAATTTAATTGAACTTTTAATTGTACTTTTAAATTTAAAACGGAAAAGTTATTTTTTAGATAAAAACAAAACATGAGGAGAAAACAAAATGGGAATTTTTACACGGTTTAAAGACATTGTTGCATCAAACATGAGTTCCATGCTGGACAAAGCAGAAGATCCTGAAAAATTAATCAAACTGATGATCAGGGAAATGGAAGACACATTGATAGAAATCAAATCTTCCTGCGCAAATGCCATTGCTAATCAGAAAAAAGTCCAGAGACTATTGGATGATATCCAGGAAAAAGAAAATTTCTGGGCAAATAAAGCTGAGCTTGCCGTAGCAAAAGGGAAAGATGCTCTGGCAAGACAGGCTCTTCAGGAAAAGAGAAGGTATACCCAAAAAACAGAAGCTGTTGAAATAGAATTAACTGAACTGAACATGATTATTGAACAATACAGGGATGACATTTGCGAACTTGAAAACAAACTCAAATCAGCCCGGGAAAAACAGCGCTTACTTGTACAAAGACATATCCGGGCCAATGGCAAAAAAAGAGCACAGGAAGAAATACGGCGTGCAGGCAGCACAGAGATAATGTTAAAATTTGAAGAACTTGAAAACCACATCGAAAGAATGGAAGCTGAG
>JABIYQ010000355.1 GCA_018702715.1 Desulfobacula sp.
GATTTCTTTTTACATAAGCTGACTGAACCCAGGGATGGGAAATAATATGCTTTTCAATGGAAAATAAATTAATCTTTAAAATATTTTTTTCAAAGGTTAGATCTGCAAGCTTGAGTATATCGTCTTTTAAAACCCTTTTTGTACCTGAAATTTCAATTTTTTTAATATTGAAAAGATCTGATTGAGTAATAAAATCGTAGATAAATATAGATACAAGACTTAAGGCCATTATAAATACCAAAGTTATGAAGGATTGAAGGTAAATCGCATTTACGGAATTCAACCTTGTATTATTACCCTTTTGGGTCTGTACTTTATACCTGTTTGGTTTAATTTTTTTACTCACCTTCCAGCCTCACTTCTGTTTCTAACGTAATATGGAATTTTTTAAATACGATTTTTTGGATATGCTGTTTTAATAAAAGGATATCTTCACAACTTGCATTATTGGTGTTTACAATAAAATTTGCATGTTTTAGCGATACCATGGCATCATTTATTCTCTTCCCTTTAAGCCCGGATTTTTCAATGAGTTCTCCGGCAGATTTTCCCCGAGACGGGTTTTTGAAAAAGCATCCGGCGCTGGCAGCAAAAACAGGCTGTGCAGCATTCTTTTTGATAAGGTTTTCTTTAAATATTTTTTTTATTTCTTTCCCGGGTTTTTTAGTTAACTTAAAGGTCGCTGCTACAATAATTCCGGACTGATTAAGTTGTCGGTATGAAAAATCAAGTTCTTTTCTCTTAAGTGTTTTAAATGATAATGTTTTTGGGTCCAATACATCAATGGACTCAATAATGTTAGAGATATCCCAGGAACTTGTACCGGCATTCATCATGATTGCACCCCCCACCGTCCCTGGTATTCCTGCCGCAGGTTCCAGCCCTGAAAGCGAGTTTTCAATGGCAAACAGACAGACCTTTGATAACCTGTCTCCTGTTTCAGCATAAATGGTTTTTCCCTGAAGGTTGGACTGGATAATATGAATTTTAGATTTTAAAAATTTTGTAATAACCACAAGGCCACGTATGCCTTTATCTGTAATTAAAACATTGGTGCCGCCCCCAAAAAGGGTGACAGGAATATTAAGAGTTGAGCTCTTTGTTAATAATTTTTTTAATTCCAGTTTGTCTTTCGGCATTGCCAGAAGATCAGCCGGACCTCCTATTTTAAAGGAGGTATATTTTTTCAATGGCTCATCAACAAGAAGATTAAATTCTTGAACCAGGGTTGAAACGGCTGTGTTTTCTTTTGTTACCATGTTTTTTTTGTTACCAAGTTTTGCCTTTACAATACCTCAAGCAGTTTTTCTCCAAGATTATAAATGTCTCCTGCACCCAGTGTCAGAACAACATCTCCTTTTTTTACTTTGCGGGTAATCATGGATAAAGCCTCGTTAAAATCAGGTGCATAAAAAACTTCTTTATGGCCATGTTTTTTAATACCTTCACAAAGACTTTGTGTATCAACTCCTTTAATTTTCTTTTCACTTGCTGCATAAATAGGGAGTACGATCAGGATATCGGATTGGTAGAAAGAGCGGGTGAATTCATGAAATAAACCCTGGGTCCTGGTGTACCTGTGGGGCTGGAATACAACAATCAGCCTTTTCCCCATATGGCTCTCCCTGATTGCAGTCAGGGTTGCCATGATTTCTGTTGGGTGGTGACCGTAATCATCTATTACTATAATTTCTTTTTTTCCCCCCTTGACTTCAAGCCTCCTTTTTACGCCTTCAATCTGTTCCAATGCTTTTTTAATTGTTTTAAAGGATATGTTCAGCTCAAGTGCCACTGCTATGGAAGCAAGTGCGTTGGAGATATTATGCTTTCCTGCAATATTCAGGTTGATTTCACCTAAAAGTTTCTCATGCTGAAAAACTTTAAAAAAACTTTTGTTGCCCATAAATGAAATTTGTCTGGCTCGCAGATCAGATTGGGCTGTCATTCCAAATGTGGTATACCGTACTTTTACCCTGGGAAGGATATCCTGGATATGTTCATTATCAAGACAGAGGATTGCAAGGCCGTAAAAGGGAACCGAGTTGATAAACTGAACAAATTTATCTTTGATATCATCAATGTCACGGTAAAAATCAAGATGTTCAAGATCTATATTGGTAACAGCAGCAATGGCAGGTGCATACTTTAAAAAAGATCCGTCACTTTCGTCGGCCTCAGCAACAATATATTCTCCTTTACCATGTAATGCGTTGGTATCCAGTCCTTTAAGCAGCCCTCCAATAATCACGGTGGGATCAAGTCCGGCAGTGTTGAGGATTTGAGAAATCATGGAAGTGGTGGATGTTTTGCCATGGGCACCTGATACTGCAATGGAATATTTTATGCGCATGAGCTCTGCCAGCATTTCAGCCCGTGGAATAATTGGGATAGAAAGCTCTTTTGCACGGACAACTTCCGGATTATCACTGGTAATGGCAGTAAAGGTAAC
>JABIYQ010000397.1 GCA_018702715.1 Desulfobacula sp.
ATGGGATTCAAACATATATCAGTATATGATGGTGGGTGGTTTGAATGGAGCCGGGATAAAAAAAATCCCATAGAATCCGGTGAAATTAATTAAGTTATCTGTATTCAAACATGATTTTAACGATACATTGGGCAAGTTTTTTTGGATCATGGTGTGCCGTCTTAGCGGTTGTATCTAACATATCAGCCAGATGCAGATTGCGATGATTCCAGAAAGGATCTGACATATCAATAGATACAAAATCTGAATTTTGTTTGGCATAGCTATCAAGAATTTTTTTGGTGGGTTTTGTAATGTTGCCAATAAATCCATCAATTTTGAGTTCAAGACAATCTTCTATTTTGATAGCAAAATCTTTTCCTGAAAAATTATGGGTCTCCCCAAATTTGGTCATAATATTAATGGTGAAATAAATCTTTGCAGATGTATTTTGAAGGGCTTGTCTTACTCCTGGAACAATCAGGTTGGGAATAATGCTAGTATAAAGGTCGCCGGGTCCGATGAAAATATAGTCAGCCTTTTCAATGGCATCTAAAACCGGAGGGTGTACAGAAATTGTGCCATGGTGATGGGGAACCAAAAAAATATCTTTGATCTGTTCGCGGCTTTTTCCGCGGGGCAGATCAATGGCTTGTTCACCAAAGATTCTTTTGCCGTCGGAAAGCTCGGCAACCAGGGTTGCCCGGTCTATGGTAACCGGAAGGATGGTGCCGTCCACTTCAAGTATTTCAGCAAGGGCAGCAACACTTGCAGGGAAATCTCCCGTATATCTTGAGAGCATTGTTAAAAGCATATTACCGGCGCTATGGCCTGCCAGACGGGGATCACCTTTAAAGCGTTTTAACATAATGCAGCGATCGGCAGCCTGGTATGGGGACAAAGCCAGGAGACATTTTATAATATCCCCTGGTGGCAGGATTCCAAGTTCATCCCTTAATCTGCCCGTGCTGCCGCCTGAATCCACCATTGATACTATGGCTGTTGCGCGTATATTTTCTAAATCCCTTAATCCGGATAATAATATGAACTGACCACTTCCACCGCCAATGGTGACAATATTTTTTTCTTTTATGTCCATGGAACTCCTTTTTTGTCGAAATTACACAAAATTGGTCTTTGGGATAAAACCATCAACACCTGTGTTAAAGGGTATGCCCCAAACAAACGATTGATATGATTATTGTGAAATCAGCATTTGCGCAATGGTTTCTTTTGTTTTCCTGGTTTTATTGAAGTCCTGTCGAAATTTTATCTCTATTTGGGTCATTTGTTGATAAAATGGTGTTCTGTCAAATTTTATGTATGGTTTGTCATCAAATAATCCTGCATCACAACCCGGGCCTTTAAGTACCTGGGTCCCGGGTTTGCACAGTTCATGGGGCAGCCCATGGAGTCTGCAAATCATAGGCCGGTACGGGTAAAGAAGGCATTGGCCATTTTTATTTACAGGACATATGATTTTTTTTAAGGTGTTTATTTTTAAATTTTTAGAAAAAGTCTTTTTAATATAGATATCAGCCAGATATAGTATGGTTTTTTTTTGATCCTTATCAAGCATATTAAAACCATGTATTAAATACGCTTTTTCAATATAAGTATGGTGAAAAAATAAAGAGTTGCAGCAATTGTCTTCACATCCGTTGCAAAGGAAATGATAGTCTGCGGCAATCTTATTCCAGGTTTGATCCATTGCCGTGTAAAGGGTTTTAAGCGCTTTAAAGGGGTTGTCTTTCTTATCTATCATATCTTTTCTATCATGGAAGAGAATCATACCTGGGGTTTGGGAAGGAAAATTTTTGAATATAGGGCTAAAGCATACCGGTCCGTCATGCTGGCAATCAGATCACAAACAGAGCGTTGAAGAGCATTTTTTGAAGAGTTCCATGGAGCCATTTCCATTTTTTCCAATTCCACCTGTAGGCTGTCAGGCTCTTCTATAAAGTAATTATAAAGATGGATGATAACCTTTTTGGCCTTTATAAATTCATTATGAACTGCAGGTGAACGATATACTTTATCAAATAAAAATTTTCTTAATATGATCATGGCATTGAAAGTATCTTTTCCCATATCAAGGATGAATTTGTCATTATGGGGCCCACTGTTATACACCAATTGTTCAATCATGATGCTGGCTCTCTGGGCATGTGTTTTTCCAAGTTTTTTATTACAAATATCCGGAACGTCTGATGGCATTATAACCTTGCCTCTTAAAGCATCATCAAGATCATGGTTCAGATAGGCGATGATATCCGCAACCCGAACAAGTCTCCCTTCGATAGTGATACCCGTCTCACCAAGGGTTGCCGGGAAAATATTGCCAAATCCTTTAGAGTGTTTGAGAATACCATCCCTGACTTCCCGGGTCAGGTTGAGGCCTTTCCCTCTGTTTTCAAGGGAATCCACCACTCTCAAACTTTGATCAGCATGGGAAAAATGGGGAGAATGTATTTCCACCAGAGCTATTTCACCGCCATGGCCAAATGGTGTATGGCCCAAATCGTGGCCCAGTGCGATGGCTTCGGCAAGATCTTCATTCAGATACATGGCCCTGGCAATATTTCTTGAAATTTCGGCTACCTCAAGAGTGTGGGTAAGCCGGGTACGATAGTGATCACCTAAAGGGGAGAGAAAAACCTGGGTTTTGTGTTTCAACCGTCTAAAGGCATTTGAATAAACGATCCTGTCCCTGTCAAGCTGGAAAGGCGTTCTGATATTACAGGATGTTTCTTCATTGTGCCGCCTTCTGGCAGTGGAACTTAAGGTGCCATATGCTGACAAAAAATTTTTTTCTCTGATCTGAAATTGTTTCTTGATAGAAAGATTTTCATCGGAACATTTTTTTTTGGGATTGCTTTTCTTTTGTGTTTCCATAAATAATTATTGAATAATTATTAAAATTTAATACACTACACCTGTTTTAAAAAAAACTAAGTTGATCCTTAACTTAAGATTCTATGTGGTCATATGGGACAGGGTTTGTAAAGAGTTATTTCATTTGGGAGAGATGATTTAAATTGGATTATGAATATTACATGGGCTTTGCATTGGAACAGGCCCGAAAAGCATTTGATCTGGGAGAATTTCCTGTTGGCTGTGTTATCGTGCAGGGAAAAAAAGTGATTGCAAGCGGTGCAAGGCAGGGGACTAGTCAAGAAAAAGCTTTTTTCAATGAAATTGATCATGCCGAGATAAGGGCATTAAAGCAGCTTGAAAAAAATACCATTAAATTTGACCCGGAAAAATCAATCCTCTTTTGTACTATGGAACCTTGTCTGATGTGTTTTGGCGCTATAATTTTGTCTAAGATAAAAAAAATAGTATATGCTTTTGAAGACCCCATGGGGGGAGGAACAAAATGTGATTTAAAAAAGTTACCCCCCTTATATAAACGATGCTCAATAGAGATTGTTTCTGGGGTGTCACGTCAAAAAAGTCTTGACCTTTTTTATGATTTTTTTCATAAAGAGGGTAACTTGTATTGGAAAAACAGTTATTTGGAAGAATATACTTTTAGTCAGAAAAAAGAGATAAATTCAGGATAAATAATGCTTGCATTTTTTTATGCAAGCCATTATAATCGCAGGGTTATACTTGTTCTATCAGAGATAAATACAGAATCATCTATTTGCAGGAGGTGTAGGATATCTAAGCGGGGAAGACAGGATCAGACAAGTGTGAATAAGGGAATCAGGGCCAGCCAGGTTAGGGTTGTGGGCTCTGACGGTTCGCAGATAGGCATTATGCCAATTGAAGAGGCATTAAAAATTGCAGGGGATGAAACTCTCGATTTGGTCGAGGTTTCACCGGACGCAAACCCACCTGTCTGCAAAATAATGGATTTTGGGAAATTTAAATACGAACTGACCAAAAAAAAACAAGAGGCTAAACGAAAGCAGAAAACGACTCAGATTAAAGAAATAAAGGTCAGACCAAAGACAGATGACCATGATCTTGAAACAAAGGTCAGACATATTGAGAAGTTTTTAAGTAAAAATGATAAAGTTAAGGTCACGCTGTTTTTCAGAGGAAGGGAAGTTATACTCAGAGAACAGGCAAATAAAGTTTTGGAAAAGATTGTTACAATGACTGAGCCATTTGCACAGGTTGAGCAGTATCCCAAATATGAGGGCCGTGTTATCACCATGCTTTTGGGGCCTAAATAATATAATTTAATAAAAATAGCAAAACTGCGTTAAAATACATTATAAATGTATGGTGGTATATTGTTTGTTTAGACTGTGTACCACCATATTTTTTAGAAATTGCAATATTAAGAGAGGATAAAATGCCTAAGATTAAAACAAGCAGAGCGGCTGCCAAACGGTTTAAAAAAACAGGATCAGGAAAATATAAATTCCGGAAATCTCACGCAAGCCATATACTAACCAAGAAAAGTACTAAAAGAAAAAGATCTTTAAGGTTAGATAATATGGTCAGTAAGGATAATATGAAAGAGGTTAGGCGGTTGTTACCCAACGGGTAGATAATACCCACGCCAAAATTGATTAGCACTTTTATTCAAAAGAATAGCGAGTTTAGGAGTTTGACAAAATGAGAGTCACAAGAGGATTTAAAGCAAGAAGGCGAAGAAACAAGGTACTGAAGCTTGCAAAAGGGTTTAGAGGCGGAAGAAGCAAATTATACCGCACGGCGGCAGATGCTGTTGATAAAGCGTTGATGTATGCATACAGGGACAGAAGAGTACGCAAAAGAGATTTTAGAAAACTTTGGATTGTTAGAATCAATGCCGCGGCAAGGATGAATGACCTGTCATACAGTAAATTTATCAATGGTCTTAAATTGGCCGGTAGTGAATTGGATCGTAAGGTGTTGGCCGATCTGGCAATATGTGATCCAGCAGCTTTTTCCCAATTGGCATCAGTTGCCAGTGCAAAAGCTTAACCAGATTAAAAGTTTAACTGGCTTAAACGATTTGCGAGGGTATTTTGCAAAATAGTATTATTGAGATCGAAAAACAAGCCCTTAAAAGTATAGAAAAAGCTATAGATTCAGAGCAACTCGAGCAGTTCTCCATTAAGTATCTTGGCAGAAAGGGCGTGCTCACAAAATATTTGAGAAATATTTCTTCTCTTCCGGAAGATGAACGTCCAATAGCCGGCAAGAATGCTAATATTCTGAAGACAAAGCTTGAGAAAGCAATTAAGGCGGCCTTATCAAAACTTGAGGCTCATGATGATAGGCAGTTCACTGGTATTGATGTGACTCTTCCGGGGCGATCCGCCCAAAGAGGATCTCTTCATCCGATAACCCAGGTGGCCAAAGAAATTTCTGATATCTTTTTAAGACTTGGGTTTGATATTGCAGAAGGCCCGGAAGTTGAAACGGATTATTATAATTTTGAGGCTTTGAACATTCCTAAATATCATCCAGCAAGAGATATGCAGGACACCTTTTATGTGTCGGAAAATATTGTCTTAAGAACGCACACCTCTCCATCGCAACCCCGTGCAATGGAAAAGACCCAGCCGCCATTGAGAATTATTGCACCGGGAAAGGTGTTCAGGTGTGATTCAGACATTACTC
>JABIYQ010000528.1 GCA_018702715.1 Desulfobacula sp.
GGATCACTGGAGCCTGATAAAGAAAAATAATTGTCATTCATTTCAAACGCGATACTGATCTTATTGCCGGCCAGGGCTTCTTCCAATTGATCCGTATCAAGATTTCCAAGCCCACTTGTCTTTAATACGTCTTCACCAAGAAGTGCTAAACCGGGCTTGGATGCAGGCTCAGATTTTTTACCGTCACCGAAATTAACCTTAAATAGAAATTCCTTTTTTTTAAAATCTGTTTTCTTTAAATTTAATCGAACATTATTTTCAAATTCAATTGATGTAATGCCAAGATCTTTGACATTCTCTTTTATTGACTTTATTCCAAATTTTAAAGATGGTAATTTAAGATAAGGGAATTTGCCCGATTCAAACCCTTTATATTTGCCAACCTTATCAGTCTTACCTTTTTGATATGCTTCAAGAATTGTTAATTCAGGCTCTTGTGTATTAATTTTAGCATTCCCTGTCACAAGTATCAGCCTATGGTTTTGTGACCATGCTGTTTTTATTGCATTGTGGGTATCTTGAAGGGTAATCGATTCAACATAAGGTTTTAAAAGCTCTTTTTTCTGTTTAGGGGATAAAAGCATGTTTTTCCCATTTATGGATTTTAAAATAGATTTGGACAGATAATGACTTTTTTGGGTTGCTTCCTGATTAACCCTGTTTTCAAGTGATGAAATAATATCTGCTTTAACTCTATCTAACTCCTTTGTGCCAAACCCGTAAACAATGGCCTGTCTCAGAGCTTTTTCAAGCTGCTGCAAGCTCTTTTCCCATTTATCCGGCTCGCACCCTGCACCAATGGAAGACATTGAAATATGGCGCAAAAACAACCCGGAAGAAATATCAGCTTCTAAGAAATCAGCAGTTTTACTGCTGATCATTCTGGATAACCTGTTTTGTAACATTAAGTTTGCAATCCGAATTAAAATCTTTTCCTTTAATTTATCCTTGGTTTGTGTTTCAAAAGGCACCCAGGTCATGGTCTCTATTGTAATATCAGTACTACCGGTTTCCTTTTCATAATGATAAAAAGGTTTTAGCCCTTTGTGTTCCTTCCATTTGGTATTTAATTCAGGTTTTATAAAAAATGTACGGGGTTTCAGTTTGGAAAATCTTTTAATAATCATGGATTGAACTATGTTAACATCAAAGTCACCCACAACAATCAGGGCCATATTATCCGGACGATACCACTTATCATAATATTCTTTTAACAGGCTTTTATCAGCATTTTTAATGACAGTGTCAATCCCAATGGGAAATCTTTGATTAAACATAGAATCTGGAAGTTCGAATTCAAATGATTTTTTAAAGGTTCTGTAGGATACAGAGTCACGCTCTCTTTTTTCAGCTAAAATAATTCCCTGTTCACGATTAACCTCTGAACTCAGAAGAAGTGCCCCTTTAGCATAATCCTGGATTACTACAAATGCTTCATCCATCTGTTTAAAATCTGCGGTTGGCAAAGACAAATCATAAACAGTATTAAAAAAAGAGGTGCTGGCATTGGCATCTGCTCCAAAATCCATACCAATGGATTGAAAATATTCAATTAATTCTCCGGGTTTAAAATGTTCTGACCCGTTAAACAGCAAATGCTCCAAAAAATGGGCAATACCCTGCTGTTCATCTGTCTCATGCATTGAGCCGGCAAAAATATTTAAATGGATATTAACCTGGTCCGCCGGAGTAGAATTTTGCTTAAGGATATATTGAAATCCATTGGGTAAAACTCCATAAACAATGCCGGGATCGGTTTGTATCCCCTGATCGGAAACAATAATTCTTTGCTGGGGAGCAGCACATGAACTTATGATTAAGAACCATAAAATGGAAATCTTAAAAGCCAAGCTCATTAAATTCATAAGAGATCTTAATTCAAAATTTCAGGATTATCATAATTGATTTTACTATTATTTTTCAACTCATTGACCCATGCCTGATAATATTGTGATAATTTTTTAGAGCTGATTTGAGTTTTAACAGTTTTTAGATTTTCTATAATCTCAGTCTCTTCAGGATATTTTATTTCTTTGAAACCGACAATAAAATACTTGGAGGCAACTTCAATTATTTCAGGAAAAATTGTATTGTTTTCACTTAATGAAAAACTTGCCTGGACAAATGCTGACGAATTTCCAATATCTTCAACACTGCTGTTTCTTGTGAATAGCTTTGTGGACTTAAGGACAAAATTATTTTCTTTTGACAAGTTTTCCAGTGTTTTTCCATCACTGATTTTGCTGACAATTAATTGAGCATCTTCTTTTGCTTTCTGAATTTGAAGTTTTAGTTTAAGGTCCTTTAATACTGTGTCTGAAACTATATCAATTGCCTGAAGTACGGGCTCAATTTTTTTAACAATCTTGATCAAATAATAGGAGCCACCAATTTCTTTAACATCACTTATAGCATCTGTATTAAGGTCGAAACAAGCAGATGCAAAGCTTTTATTATCTTCTATTTCAAGTCCTTGACCACTGATATCAAAGTCTTTGGTTGACACAAGTTTTTTGTTAGCAATGAGGGCTACCTGCTCAAAATCATCTCCGTCAATTACTGCATCAAATGCTTCTCCGGCTTTATAATAAGCTAAATTCTGCATTTCCAGCTGTTCTAACCCTTTTTTTATATTTTCTGATGCCATAGCCAGAGTCTGGATAGATGCATCAAATTTAGCCACAACCTTGATAAGATGCCAGCCAAACGTTGTTCTTACAGGTTTGCTGATTTCACCGGCTCCTAAGGAAAACGCCTTGTCTGCAAAAGGCTTGACCATACTTTGTTTGTCAAATATACCCAGATATCCTCCATTGTCTTTTGTAGGACCTTCTGAATATTGTTTCGCAAGCTGTTCAAAATCCTCGCCCTTTACCGTCAAATCAAAAATATCCTGTGCTCTTTTCAGGGCCTCATTAACTTTTTCTTCTTTTGCATCTTCCGCAACTTTAATTAAAATATGTCTGGCTTCAACTTTTTGAGGTATTTTAAATTGTTCCTGACTCTGCTCGTAATAATCTTTGATATTGGCTTGGGTGATTTTTATTTTATCTTGGTAATCTTTTGGTGAAAACTTTAAATAAACAGCATTAAGTTTTGGTTCTGATTTATACCTGTCTTTATTTTCAGCATAAAAAGAATTAATCTGTTTTTCATCAGGCTGAATACCAGAATAGTTATCAGGGTCAAACTGCAGATAATCAACAGCAGTTTGAGTATTATTAAATATATACCAGTCTCTGGCTTCAAAATCTGATACATTAACAGTGCTGAGCACTATGTCTTTTACTTTCTGTTGTCGTAATAAATTGAGCTGATTGAATTCAAAAATTTCAGGATTTAATGAATTCAAACTTAAAACCTTTTTATATTGATCAATATTAAATCTTCCATTTTTTTGAAAGGCTTTAATGGAGAAGAGATTATCTTGAAGTTCTTTTTCAGAAACCATGATTTCTAGTTTGTCAGCCTGGGCTAAAACCAGTTTTTGTTCAATTAATGAATCCAGTGCCTGTTGTTTTACATTGAGCGCTTTTAAAATATCATCATTCAAATTTTTCCCAAATGTTGCTCTCATCTGATCAACAATGGCCTTATATGCTTGTTGATATTCCTTTATGGTAATCGATTCATCATTTATAGTGACAATAGAATCATTTCTTTTTGATCCAAATGATCCCACACCGAGAAACACAAATACAATGACAATGATTCGAAGAAATATTTTAATAATCCAGTTTCCAGTATTTTCACGCAAGTAACGCAGCATCACTTTCTCCTTAACCCCAGTAAAATAAAAGTATTTAATTAAACAAAAGTATTATAATATCTTTTCATAAAACCATGTGTCAATCTTTTATTATTTCAAAATTCTACTTTATGGACTAATCAACAATTTTTGTATTGACACAGCACGCGTAATCTATTATTTAAGGGGTGCTTTTACCGTGGGGCTGTAGCTCAGCTGGGAGAGCGTACGGCTGGCAGCCGTAAGGTCAGGGGTTCGATCCCCCTCAGCTCCACCATTCCTTTTTTTTAAAAAAAACCTTTCTATAAAACAAATCGTGTTTTCTTTATTTTTCATACAACTAAAACGGCATTCTTATCTGGGTTGAGAAAAGAATGCCGTTCAATACCAAATAAAATCAATATTTATGGTTTTTCAAAAGTTGCAACAAACACATGGCTGTTGCCTCTCCTGAATAGAAGTTGAAGCACTCCGCCTTTATTTGTTTTGCTCAGATATTGTTGATAACCATCAATTGTAGTGATTCGATGGCGGTTCACCTCTATCAAAAGGTCTCCTTGTCGTACACTGGTTTTTGAAGCCGGGCTGCCGGGCTCTATATCAATGACAACAAGTCCTTTGATATCTTGAGGAAAACCCAGTTTTTTGGCAAGATCAGCATTCATTTGCTTGAGCCTGAATCCAAAAGGATCATACCCCTTTATTATTTCTTTTGTCTCAGGGTCCTGATCAGGTCTTTTGGCAAGTTTAATCTTTACCATTTTTTCTTTGCCTTCCCGGATGAACTTGACTTTAACTGTTTCACCAACTGATGAACTGCCAATGATTATGGAAAGATCCCTTGTAGATTCAATCGGTTTATCATTGATTAAAAAAATGACATCCCCGATTTTAATTCCTGCCTTATCTGCCGGATCTCCCTCAAATACTTTTGCAACATACACGCCTTTAGTTTCTTTGATGCCATAATATTTGGCCAGTTCTTGTGTGACATTTTGCATGGCCACACCCATCCATCCCCTTGAAACTGTTTTTTGTTCTGTCAATTGATCAATAATACCAGTTGCAAGGTCCGAAGGGATTGCAAACCCAATACCCTGTCCTGATCTAACAATGGCCGTATTAATACCTATTACTTCTCCTTGAAGGTTCAATAAAGGACCACCGGAATTCCCGGGATTGATGGATGCGTCTGTCTGTATAAAATCGTCATAGGGCCCTGACCCGATTATTCTTCCCTTAGCACTGACTATCCCAGCAGTAACAGTCTGTTCAAGACCAAATGGGCTGCCGATAGCAACCACCCAGGATCCTACTTCGGTTTCATGAGAACTCCCAAATTTTAAATGCTTCAAATTTTTTGCTTTAATTTTTATAAGGGCCAGATCCGTCATAGGATCTGTTCCCATTATGCTGGCTTCATATTCGGTTTTGTCATGCAGGATGACCTTAACTTGATCTGCATCCTTAATCACATGGTTATTGGTGACAATATAGCCGTCATCACTGATGATAAATCCGGACCCAAGACTGCTTTCTTTCCTGCTCTGGGGTTGTTGATTAAAAAAGGGAGCAAAAAAATCCTCCAATGGATCTTTTTTCCCCCCATAGGGCTGGCCAAAAAAATGTTTATAAACCCTACCCCCGCCTTCTATATTTTTAACGGTCTGTATGTTTACGACACCGGGTTTTGCCTGCTTGGCCAGTTCAGCAAAACTTATCGGTACCATCTGGGTAGCGTTCGGCTTGGTTTTTGCCATAGCCGGCAGGGTTAAAAGACAAATAGTAATAACAGCAAAAAGTATTTTATATTTTAATTTCATCACAACCTCCAATAAATTTTTAAATTAAACTTCCTGTGATTGTATAATAACCCATAAATATGACTATTAAATGACCCCAGGATTACGATATGGTAATGTAATTTCAAAAACTGATCCCTGGTCGGGGAAACTGGTTACTATTATCTCACCTTTGTGTTGGCGGACAATGGTTCTGGCAAAGCTCAGGCCTAAGCCTGTGCCTCCACTTGTTCTGGAAGATTCTGTTCTGTAAAATCTTTGAAATATTTTTTCTAAATATTTTTTGGCAATACCGATTCCCGTATCTTCAATTCTAATGATAATACAATTGTTATCTTTCAAA
>JABIYQ010000573.1 GCA_018702715.1 Desulfobacula sp.
AAATTTTTCATGCTTGAACAATTGCGCTGCATCTAAAAGTTCATACAAAATAAAATCAATTTCTTTTCTATCAGCTATCAGTTGAGCCATTTTTTTTATTCCTTTTTATAATATGATTAAATTTAATTCTTCATACGGGCAGAGGCTTTAATTGCAGCTTTTTCTAATCCCCGTGTAATCAATTTTTCTTTTTTGAATTTTTTAACAAATATTCCAATGAATTCGATAACGTCCTCGACAATACATACATCGGCAATCTGAAAAACAGGTGCCTGGGGATCCGAATTTATTGCAACGATAAACTTAGAATTTCTTATCCCCTCTACATGCTGGTTTGAACCCGATATCCCGCATGCAATGTATAGCTTTGGGGAAACAAAAGCTCCTGTCATCCCCACTTGTTTGCTATATTTAACCCATCCGTAATCACAAATCGGCCGGGAGGCTCCTGTTGCAGATCTCGGGAAAAGTGTTGCCAGCATTTCTATATATTTATAATTTTTCTTTTCCCCTATTCCCCGGCCGCCGGAAACGATAACATCTGCCTTATCAAGCTCAGAGCCCTTACAGGGTGAAACTTTGCTCCCTGTGAATACCATTGTGTTTTCATTGTATTTATAAACCATCCTTGTAATCCTACCTGACCTCGCTTTACCTGTCTTAGCTTTACCTGTTTTCTCTTTTTTGAGGAAAAATGGTTTAAAGGAACCGGGTTGTATGGTCATAACGAGGGGATTTAGGCCATTAACAAATTTGGCTGTCAATTTCCCACCAAACATTGAACGCAAAAAATAAATTTCCCCATCCTCAACACGTACATCTTCCACTCCGGTAATACAGACTGATTGAAGAGCGACTGAAAGAGCCGGCGCATAATCCATTCCCGAAATTGAATGAGGGGCGCAGATATAATCAAAATTCTTTTGGGTAAATAGTTTTGAAAAAATTTCTTTGTATAAAGACCCATTGTATTTCAAAAATCCCGGAGTATGAACCGCATAAATATCATGTCCTGTGTCCATACTGATGCTTTGCGATAGTTTGTCTATTCCTTCCCCGATGATGAAAAGAGTGATCTTGCATTCTTCCAGCATCATAATTTTTTTTGCCATGGATAACAATTCATAGATTACCGATTTAACCCTGCCGGCACTGTGTTCTACGATAATTGCTATTTTTTTTGTCATACCTTATCTTGTCTTTTTACTGGAGGAGTGCTTTCTTTCCAAGAATATCCATTAATTGATCCACCTTGTCTTCCCTTGTTCCATCAAGAAAAATCCCTTTCATTTTTTTTTTCGGGGATCGAATATTGTATAAAGTCAACCCCTGCTTAATATCGTCTATGGAATTTGAATCAATGACTTCAAGCTCTTTTTTCTTTGCTCTTAATACTTTTGAAAGGGCAGGATATCTCGGACAATTGATTCCGGTCTGGAGGGTTAAGACACAGGGTAATTTAATGTCAAACCCATCCCTTGCCCCGCCCTCTATTTCCCTTTCAACGGACACCATTCTTTTATCAGGCGATATTTTTTCATATATTGTGGCTGTGCAGCAGGGGATTGAAAGGATTTGCGCTATCATGGGGCCTGTCTGAGCATTCATTTCATCCTTGGACATTATTCCTGTCAATATCAGGTTATACCCCTTATTTTTTGCGTAAGCGGCAATCCATGATGCTGTCAGTAAAGGGGGGCGAAAGCCAATATTCTTATCCTTTATGTGAAACCCCTCATCCGCTCCCATTCCAAGGGCTCGTCTCAATGTATCCCGGACATGATCCGGACCGATGCTTATTGCGTGTATCCGTGAATCGGCAAACCTCTCTTTTATCAATAACGCTTCCTCAATAGCATAGGCATCAAACGGGTTCATTTCAAATCGGGTTGAACTTGAATGTTCCACCCATTTTCCTGAATCGTTTATCCGGACCTTTGATTCAGATTCCATGACATGTTTGACACAAACCAAAATTTTCATATCTTTTTATGTCCTGACCATTTTTATGTAATCCCTTTCAAGATTTCTTTTTTAAAACAACCCGATTGAAGTGTCAAGAAAAATAGAACGATCGTTCGTTTTGTTATTGACACCTTACTCCGGCATGGGTAGGATATTTCATACATGGTAATAAAACACTTTTAGGACCGCAAATGAAATAAGTTGAACAGAAATAGCGCAGGCCAATCTTTAAAATCTGGTGGCCCATATACAAGGCGCATTAAAGGTTGCATACTATACGTATTCGGCCTTTGATGCAACAAAGTAGATGGGCCAAAAGACAAGC